>JAEZDB010000258.1 GCA_023429855.1 Actinomycetes bacterium | reverse complement strand
CGCCTTGGCGGCTTGGTCGTACTCGGCGCCGCCGGTGATCGCCGCGCCACCGCGCTTCCACGCCGACCACTCCTCGGCGATCGCGATGGCGGCGGCGATCGCCGGGATGGCGATGATCGCACCGAGCACGCCGAGGAGCGAGCTGCCAAACAGCACGCCGATCACCGTCGCCACGGGCGGCACCTTGACGGTGCGCTTTTGGATCTGCGGCTGGACGAGGTTGTTCTCGGCCTGCTGGTAGAGGATCGCCCACACCGTCCAGATCGCGACGTCGGTCCAGGTGCCCGTGAGCGCAGCGATGATCCCCACGAACACCGCGGCGATGGTCGCGCCGAACATCGGGATCAGCGACGCGAGCCCGCACAGCACGGCAAGTGCCGTGGCGTAGGGGATGCCGATGATCGCCATCATCGCGTACGACGTGATGCCGCCCACGAACGCGATGAGCAGCGTCCCGGCGAAGTACGCGGCGATCGCGCGGCTCGTGCGCTCGGCGATCCGGTGGTAGAGGACGGTGCGGTCGCCGCCGTACAGATCGATGCCGCGACGGATCTGGCGTCCGCCCGATGAGACGAAGAACACGCTGAGGATCACGATCGTGAGCGCGGCGACGATCGAGTTCAGCGCGCCGAGTCCGATCGACCCGATGATCGAGGCCACGTCCTGCAGGCGGCTCGGGATCGTCGACGCCTGCTCCTTGAGCGCGTCGAGCGGATCGAAGTCGGCCAGCAGGCTCTCGACCTGCCGGTTGGACTGCAGCACGTCTTGGAGGTCCTGGATCAGGCGTGGCAGCGAACGGATCAGGTTCGCCGCCTCATTCACCAGCGGCGGGATCGCCAGCAGCAGCAGGCCGACCGGAATGAGCACGAGCGCGATGTAGGTGACGAGCACCGCCAAACCGCGCGGGATGTGGTGCGAGAGCCGGTCGATCGGGCGCGAAAGCGCGGTCGCGAGCATCGCTGCGATCAAGACCCAGATGATCGGCCCGCGCAGCTCCCAGAGCACGGCCAGCACGGCGAGCGTCGCCGCGATCACGACCACGGCGCGGACGATGAACGGCGTCGACGCCGTCACGTGGGTCACCGGACGCTGCATCGCCCGAGTGTCCCAGGCGAAGGGGCGGAGCCCCGGCGGGCGTTACGCCCCGAGCTTGCCCGTGCCGACGAGGCGCGCCGGCGCGGCAGCCACGCCGATCATGCCCGGCCCCGTGTGGGCGCCGACGACGGGCCCGGCCTCGCAGATCGCCAGCGGGTCGGTGCCGATCACGGAGCGGCCGACCTCGGCGAACTCCTCGACGATCTCGGGGACCATGATGTGCATCACCATCCAGCCTTCAAGGCCCTCGGCGGCGAACTCGTCGAAGAACTTCAGCAGGCGCTGGCGCATCTTCGAGCTCGTGCGAATCTTCTCGACGGTTTCGTTCACCGAGCCGGGGCCGCCGTCGAGCTTGAGGATCGGGCGGATCTGCAGGGTGCTGCCCAGCAGGCCCTGGGCGCGGCCGACGCGCCCGCCGCGGCGGAGGTAGTCGAGCGTGTCGAGGCCGAACCGCACCTTCATCGTGCGGCTGGCCTCGTCGGCCGCTGCCGCAACCTCGGCGGCGCTCTTGCCCTGTTCGGCGGCGCGGATCGCCGCAGCGACCACGAGCGCGAGCCCGCCCGCGGTCGAGCCGCTGTCGACGATCTCGATCGTGCGGTCTGGGAACTGCTCCAGCGCGGCCTCGCGAGCCTGGCGGGCGGTCTCGACGGTGCCCGACATGCCGGTGGTGATGTGGACCGAGACGATGTCGCGGCCGGCCTCCAGCAGCGGCTCGTACCGTTCGAGGAACTCGCCGACCGACGGCTGCGACGTCGACAGCGACCGCTCGCCGGCGCGGAGCGCGCGGTAGAGCTCGGTCCAGTCGCCGATCAGGTCCTCGCGGGTCGCCTGGCCATCCTCGACGAGCCACAGCGGCACCGTGTGGAGCTCATGGCCCTCCAGTGCCGAGGCCGGCAGGTAATGCGTGGAGTCCGAGACGAGCGCGACAGACATGCGCACGACAACGTAACGCGTCGCCGGGCGGCCTCGCGCTGCGGAGTTCAAACGTTTGTGTCCACCCAGTGCCGCGCTATGCCGCTCCGCGCCGTACCATGCGCCGTCATGCACCGCTCCCTTTCCGGTGCCGCCGCCGCGGCTACCACGCTCTCGCTCTGCCTCTTGCCGTCTGCTGCGCAAGCGGCCGGTGCTCCGTGGATGTACCTGTCTGACGTGCGTGCCGGCATGGAGTGCACGGTCTCTTCGGTGATCTCGGGGATCGAGCCCACCACCTTCAACGCCACGGTGCTGTCGGTCGCTGGAGGCCCGCGCCCGAGCGACGCGATGATCATCGCCCGCTTCAGCGGCGACGCCATCAAGGACACCGGCATCGGCCAGGGCTTCTCGGGCTCGCCCGTCACCTGCCCGGGCCCCGACGGCGTGCCGCGCGTGATCGGCGCGCTCTCTCAGGGGATCGGCCAGTACGACAACTCGGTTGCCGGCGTCACCCCGATCGAGGCGATGCTCGCCACGCCCACGTTCGGCACCGCACCGGCCGCCCCGCCAGTCGGCGAGGCAAGCCCCAAGACCGGCGCCGCCAGCTCGTCCAAGAAGAGCGCGAAGGCCAAGAAGGCCGCCGCTCAGCCGTGGGGCACGGGCGGCGTGCCGCTGACACTGGCCGGCCCGCGCGGCCCGCTTGCGGCAGCCCTGCAGGCGGCGGCCGCCAAGGCCAAGTTCCCGCTGCTGATCGCCCCGGCCGCCAAGCGCCAGCAGGTGGCGCCGCCCGGCGGGCTCAAGCCCGGCGACGCCGTGGCTGCCACCATTGTCTCTGGCGACGTGACCGCGGGCGCCGTCGGCACGGTCACCTACGTCGACGGCGACAAGGTCTGGGCGTTCGGCCACCCGTTTAATGGCACCGGCCCGTCGCGCCTCACGATGGAGCGCGCCCAGATCAACAGCATCATCAGCTCGCCCGCCGTCGGCGACCAGGTCACCTACAAGCTCGGAGAGCCGATCGGCCCCGTCGGCACGATCGGTTTCGACGGCACCGCGGCCATCGGCGGCGTGCTCGGCGCAACTCCAGGGACGATCCCGCTGGCCGCCACGATCCGCAACGGCCAGGGCGCGGTGGTCCAGCAGGCCAACGCCGCCATCGTCGATGAACGTTCCGTGCGCGGCGGCGTCACGTCAGGCCTGCTGCCGCTCGCTGCCGCCACGAATGCCGGCCTTGCCGTGCAGCGCCTGACGACGCAGCCCGCCGTCGGCGGTGCCGCGCGCACCTGCACCACGATCACCCTGAAGAACAACGAGAAGCCGCTCCACGAGTGCGTCGACTCGATCCTCGCGGAGCCCGGCGGCTTCGGTGGGGTGGAGATGGGCGTGGTCGACGCCGTCAGCAGCGCCGTGGCCGGCGTCACCACCGGCGAGCGCTTCCTGCGGCTGGTCGACAACGTCAAGGTCGACGTGACCCTGCGCAACGAGGCCGATACGCTCGAGATCGTCCGCATCAAGCAGCCGAAGTCGATCCGGGCCGGCAAGACGGCCACCGTCCGCGTCGTCGTCGTGCAGAACTCCACCGGCGAGCGCCGCGAGATCCCGCTGAAGGTGAAGATCCCGCGCTACGCGGCGGGCATGCGCACCGGCATCGTCGTGCTCTCCGGCTCGCTCGGCCTCTCCGAGGAAGAGTTTCTCGCCGAGCTCTTCGAGGAAGACCTGGGCGGCTCGTCGGGCGGCCCGAAGACCCTCGACGCGCTGCGCAAGCAGTACACCGACGACGGCCTCTCCGGACTGCGCGTCGCGGTGCTCCCGGGCATCCCGGGCTCGATGGCGCTCGAACTGCTCACCGGCGACGGCGAGGGCGAAGAGTCCGACCTCGACGACGAGGAGATCGAGGCCCTCAGCGAGCAGGTCAAGCTCGCTCAGGAACTCCCGACCTACGCCGTCGAAGGCGCCGCCTCAACCTCAGTCCGCCCCAAGCGCTAGCGGCTTGGGGCGGGGACCGCCTCGCTAGAGGCGGTTTTCGATCTGGAGAGGGGCGGGCTCGTCGGTCGCGTCGACGACGGCGGAGCCTGAGCCCTCGACGCCGAGGATCGTCTGCAGCTCGCCGGACTCGGCGAGCTCGGCGACGATGTCGGCGCCGCCGACCAGCTCACCCTTGACGAACAGCTGCGGGATCGTGGGCCAGTTCGAGAGGGCCGAGAGCTCCTGGCGGATCCGCGGATCCGGCAGGATGTCGACGCTGGCGAACGGCACCTTGAGCGATTCGAGGGTGGCCGACGTGCGTGCGGAGAAACCGCAGGCGGGCGCGTCGGGCGTGCCCTTCATGAAGAGGATGACCTCGTTCTGCTCGATCGCAGACTTGATCTGGTCGGAGAGGGTCGGCTGGCTCATGACGGCTCCGTCTTGAGGGAGAGGGCGTGGATCGCGCCACCGATCTCGTCGCCGAACACGTCGTACACCAAGCGGTGCTGCGCGATGCGGGAGAGACCTTCGAACGCGGGGCTGCGAACTTCGGCGCGGAAGTGGTCCTGGGTGCCGGTGGTGTCGACGACGACCGCCGTGGCGCCAGGGATCGCTTCTTCGATCCGGGTCTGCAGCTCCTCTGGGGTGGGCATGCTTAAGAAGGTAGCGGGGCTGCGAGCCCACTACACTTTTGGAAGCGGACCGATAGCTCACTTAGGTACCCCTCTGGGAATGCCGAAGCTTCTATCGTTGGAGGTGCGACGCTGTCGCACCCCGCCACGATCGACCGAGATCGACCCCGGAGCCTCTCACCAGCCATGATCACTCTCACCGACAAGGGCGCGGACAAGGTCCGCGAGTACCTCACGGCCCAGAACGCAGACATCGCCGTTGCCGGCCTTCGTGTCGGCGTCAAGGGCGGCGGGTGTTCTGGCTTTCAGTACCAGCTCGCCTTCGACGAGCAGCGCAGCGACGACAAGATCTTCGAGGATCGCGGGCTGCGCATTCTCGTCGATGCCGACTCGCTCCCCTATGTCGAGGGTTCAGTGATTGACTTCGTCGAGGCATTGACCGGCGCTGGGTTCAAGGTCGAGAACCCCAACGTGGTTGCGGCTTGCGGTTGCGGGTCGAGCTTCAAGGTCACCGACAGCGAGAGCTGCTCCCCGCTCTAGGCGGGCTGCGCGCTCACCGAGCGCGTCGAGGGCGTCCAGCGCGGGCGCTTCCACCATCTCTTCAGGCAGGGGCGCGAGGTTCGGTCCGTCGGCGACGACGACCCGGTCGCGCCCCTCGTCCTTGGCGCGGTAGAGCGCGCGGTCGGCGGCGAGCATCATCGCTTCGATGTCTTCGGCGTGCACGTCGAGCTCGGCGACGCCGGTGCTGACCGTGAACGGCGTCTCGTCGTGACGGGTGACGAGTTCGAGCCGGCTGCGCAGCCGCTCGGCAAAGGCGACGGCTCCTTCGGCGTTCGCGCCAGCGAGCAGGAGCCCGAACTCCTCGCCGCCGAGGCGGCCGGGCACGTCGAACGAGCGGCACTCGGTGGCGAGCAGGGTCGCGAAGCGAACGAGCGCCCGGTCGCCCTCGGCGTGCCCGAGGCAGTCATTGATTGCTTTGAAGCGGTCCAGGTCGAAGATCGCGATCGAGAGCGGCTGACCGGAGCGCCGTGCGCGTTCGATCTCGGTGACGAACGAGGCGTTCCAGCTGCGCCGGTTCGGCAGGCCGGTGAGTCCGTCGGTCGAGGCGGTGCGTTCGAGGTCGGCGATGAGCCGGTCGATCCGCTCGCGCAGCACCACGGTCGTGAGGCTCGCAAAGCCGACGATCGCGACGACGGGGACGAGCTCGAGCGGGAGGTCGGCGGCCGCGACCGACCCGTTGACCGTGAGGCCGGCCAGCAGCGTCACCGCCATGAGCACGAGGGCCGCGCCAAGGTCGCGGCGGCCGAGGAAGTACGCGGTCGACAGGAGCGGCCACAGCATCAGGAACGCCGCCGGCCCGACCGGCCGCGAGACGGCGACGACGCCGCCGATGTAGAGGATGCAGCCGGCGTTCCAGGCGCGGGCCACCGGCATGTCGGCGCGGCGCACCGACCAGCGCACGACGGCGCCGACGAGGCCGATCCCGGCCAGCAGCGTGTAGGCCACGTGGTCGCTGCGGTCCGGGTCCGGGACCGCGAGCATGACGAGCAGCAGCAGGCCGCCGGCGGCGAGCTGGGCCGCGCCGATGAAGCGCATGACGCTGTGGTCGTCGAGGGAGACGTGCGCCGACCCTCGCCCGGCGCGCGACAGCGAACGCAGGCGCTGAACCGCCGTCGTCATCGCAGGGTGGGGGCCGAGGACTGCATGCCGGACCTATCGGCGGAATCCGGTATGACTCGGATGGGGCCTGGACCCCAAGTTCCGGCGTATTGCAGCGTCTAGGCGACACACTCGTCCCCTGAATCGGGGTCAAGCGGCGTCGGTGGCGCGTATGCGATGCCCGTTCAGGCGGCAGGAGGCAGGGGCGCGGAGTGGCGCAGCTCGAGCCGCTGGCCCGGCGCCAGCGAGGTACTCGACGGTGCCGGTCACGCGCATCTGCGCGAAGTCCTCAGGGCTGAGCGCGGCGGTGGTTCGGCCGTCGCTCAGGAGGTGGCGGGCGCGGGCAAGGAGGGCAGAGATCACGGGCGAAACAGTCCGGCGAAACAGAACTGGTCAGATCATCGGCCCGGTTGGGTTCCTGGGTGATCTAAATCTCGTACGAACCGCAGCAGGCCCGGACCCGCGCGCAGGACGAGCAGCCCGAGGACGGGCGCGACGCACGCCGCCGTCTGGGCCTGCAGCCAGAGCGCGCCGGCATGGGGGCCGGCGCCGAGGGTGTGCGCGATGCTCAGGACCCAGGTCAGGCCCGCGAACCGGTGGATCGCCGCCCAGCGCGTCCCGGCGCGGCCGCGCAGGAATCCCGAGAGTCCGAGCACCACGAGCCCGTAGCCCGCGATCACTCCGAGGCCGCTCCACACCGGCCGGTAGTCGAGACTGAACGGCACGAGCAGGTCGACCAGCGACGGCGTGAGCCACGGGTCGAGCAGCAGCGTGCCTACGTGCACGGCGAGCGCGACGAGGGTTGCAATGCCGAGCGTCTGGTGCAGCACGCGCACGTCGCCGAGGACGCCGCGGCGGCGCCTCGCGCCGCCGCGTCCGGCAAGCGCGAGGCCGAGCGCGACCGACGCCGTTGAGGCAACGAGCGCGACGACGCCGGCGGCACGGGTGGTGATCCAGATCAGGCTGAGGTCGGCGAGCGCCATGCCTACGGCCGCCGGACTCGGCGCGTGATGGGCGCGTGGCCCGGCAGGTGGAACGCGGCGCGGTCGTCGCGCGAGCGTCGCGCCTGCTCCACGCGCGGCGGCGGCACCACGGTCACCGCGCCGCTGGCCGCCACGATCACGCCACCGTGGTCGAGCACCTGGTGCGCGCGGGCGGCGCCGTGGAGCAGCGCGGTCTTCGCGAGGACCTCGGCCTCGAGCCCGGTCGGCGCGAGCGCCGTGACCTGCAGAACGCCCGTGTCGGCGGGTTCGCCCGTGCGCGGATTGATCAGGTGGTGCCGACGCAGGCCGCCGGCGTCCCACGAGCGGCGCGTGATGCCGCTGGTGGCCACGGCGCCGCTGCTCACGTGCAGGCGGTGGACGGTCCGGGCC
>JAEZDB010000154.1 GCA_023429855.1 Actinomycetes bacterium | reverse complement strand
CTGGTACGTCACGGCCCTTCGTGAAGAGTGGGTTCGCGGCGAGGCCGCGGGTTCCGCTTTGGTCAGCCCTTTTCGAGCGGCGCCATCGAGAGACCTGCTGAGGCCAGCTGGTCCCAGTAGTGCTCGGCGAGCTCGAGGTGACCGGACCAGACGATGGCCTGGCCGGTGTTATGGATCTGATGGGCGAGGCCGAGGCCCTGATCGATGGTGACGCCAGGCAGCGTGCGAGCGAGAGCGGAGGACACGCTTTCGAAAGTGTTGTGGTCGTCGTTGAGAACGATGACGCGCCAGGCGCCGCCAAGACCAGTACCAGGACCCGCGAGGCTGGGGAGCGTTGCGGTGTCGGTCATAGCGGGGCCCGAACGTTACGGAACCGACCGGCGGTCTTCAAGCCGCACTGCGTCCCGCACGGCCTAACTGAGCGGATCGTCATCGGTGACATTCGTCACTCTGGTCCGCGGCGGGAGACCGCGCCCTACGACGACGTAGCGAGGCGCTCGCGCTCGATCTGCAGCCCCTGCCAGAGCGTTTCGGGCGGCATGGTCGTCGCATAGCCCTTCACCTCGTCACGGCCGGTGGCGGCGGCCACGGCGGCGCCCAGCGCCCGCCCCCACGTCGCGGCGTCGAGCTCGGCGGCGAGGTCGCCCCACGCGGCCAGGCCCGCCCGCGTACGCGCGATGTGCGCGGCAACGTCGTCGAAGGCGCCGAAGTGGGTCAGCATCAACCGCCTCGGCTCCCAAGCCTCGATGGCATCGAGCGAACGGTTCCAGGCGGCGCGATCCACGTCGGGCGGCGTCGTCATCGGAAGGACGAAGTCGAACCCCGGGAGCCGGACGCTCGCCGTGTCGCCGACGTACGCATCGCCAGTGCCTGTGTGGAAGAACGAGACGTGGTGCTTGGCGTGGCCGGGCGTCTCGACGACCTCGAACTCCTCGACCGTCTCCGCCCCGTGCTCGGCGACGATCCGCACCCGCTCGGCCGGCACCGGCGCGATCTCACCGAAGAGCCGCGCAAGCTCCTCGGCGCCGCCGTAGACCTGCTCGGCCGACGCGATGAGCCGCTCGGGCGCGATCAGGTGCCGCCCCCCGCGCACCGAGACCCACACCTCGGCGTCGGGGTGTTCACGGAGCAGCACCCCCACCCCGCCCGAGTGGTCGAGGTGGATGTGCGTGATCAGGATCCGCCTCAATTCTGCGTTGCCGAGCTCCTCGCGAATCGCATCGAGGGAGACGGTCGGCCCCGGGTCGACGATCGTGTGCTCGTCGACCCGCCAGCAGCAGATCTGCTGCGCCTGGCCGAGGTAGCGGGTGTCGATGGCGACCGGGTACGCCGACGGGCTCTGCGTCATACCCAGAAGCGTCGCAGACCCCTGGCGCCCGGGCGCGCCGCGTGACCACAACGTATGGGAACCGACTGGCTGACTTCTGGGGCATCGCCAAACGACGGGGCGGTCGCTACGCTCGGCACGTGTCTCGTCTTGTCCGGGCGGCCGCCCTCGCGGCAGCCTGCGTCGCTCTTCTGTCGTCCAGTGCGCACGCCTCCGAGTGGGAGGCCCCGTCGGTGCTCGCTCCCGCCTCCACGACCGGCTCCAGCGTGTCGTGGTCGCCTGTCGTCGCCGCCGACGGCAGCGGCAGGCTCACGGCGGCCTGGTTCGGCGACGGCGCCGCCGGCTTCGGCGTGTACGCCGCCTCGCGCGCCGCTGCGCTCTCCGGCGCGTGGTCGACCCCGATCCGCCTCGGCGCCGCACTCGCGCCACGTGACCTGCAGCTGGCCGTCAACGCCAGCGGCCAGGCCGTCGCCGGCTGGGTCGACGTCTACCCCAACCTCACGCAGCGCCTCGTGACGGCCACCCGTACGGCTGGCGGCAGCTGGTCGGCCGCAACGCTCTTCCCCGCCATCGAGGCCGAGTACGCCGGCCACGGCATCGAAGTCGACGGCACTGGGCAGGCGATCGGGCTGTGGGCCACCGGCGAGGGCATGCTCGGTGGGCTGTCGGGCACCATCGACAGTCCGCTCAGCCTCGATGGCACCGGCCCGGTCCCGGCCGTCAGCTCCGACGGCAGCGCCCCGTTCGACCTGGCCCTCGACGGCGCGGGTCGCGCGACCGCCCTCTTCCTTGACGCAACCGGCCTCGCGCTGTTCAGCTCCACGCGGCCAAGCGGCGGCAGCTGGCAGACGCCGCAGCTCGTCGAACGCTGGACGCCGCCGAGCGATTCCGAGACCGGTTCGCTGGAGGCGCCGAAGCTAGCGGTCAATGCGAGCGGCCGGGCTGTGGCCGTCTGGATGCGCCGTGCCGACGCCGGCTCCGGACTGCAGTCCGCCGTCCGACCAGCGGGCGGCACCTGGAGCGCGTCGTCGCCGCTGGCGTCGATCACGAATCAGCGCTACGTCGTGACCTCGGGTGTCGGCATCGACGCCGCCGGCACGGCCACCGCCGCGTGGGACGTCGTCGCCTTCGAGGTCCAGCTCGCCGGCAGCGTGCGGTTCTGGACTGAGGTCCGCTCGATGACCGCGCCTGCCACCGGCACGACCTGGAACCCGGTCGAGATCCGCGGCGTGCGCAAGCAGCTCACGTTCACGCCGTCGGCCGACCCCAACGCACCCGCACCCGAGCTCCCGGTCTACACCGGCGTCAAGGTCGGCGTGGGCGCTGGCGGCCCCGCGATCGTGACCTGGCTCGAACGGCTCGGCAACGCGACGTCGCTCGCCGCCGCCGCACGCGCGGCCACCGGTGGGTGGCAGCCGGCCTCCCAGATCGCCTCGCTCGACGTCGGTGACCTCGACGACCTGAGCCTCGTGACCGCCGTCGCAGTCGACAGCGCCGGCCGTGCCACCGCGGTCTGGACCGACGGCCGCACGGTTCGCAGTCGGTCGCTCGCGCTGGCCGCGCTGCCGGCAGAGCCC
>JAEZDB010000112.1 GCA_023429855.1 Actinomycetes bacterium | reverse complement strand
GGACCGCCGTGCCGCACTGCGCCGCGACCGCGCCGCGAGCGAGCGCGGCGGCGACGTGGCCCGGGGTCATGAGCGCGCCTGCGGCGATCAGTGGCAGATTGAGAACAACGGCGCGGACCGCGTCGAGCACGTCGAGCAGCGGCAGCGGCGCGCGGTCGTCGTCGACGATCCCGCCGCGATGTCCCCCGGCCTCGCTGCCTTGCACGATCAGCGCGTCGGCACCGGCGGCGAGGGCGCGCTGCGCCTCGTCGACCTGCGCCACCGTGACCCAGACCTCCGAGCCCGCCGCCTTGAAGCTCGCGATGTCGTCGACCGGGCAACCGAATACGAAGCTCACCACCGGCGGCGGGTCGGCCAGCAGCAGCGCGACCTTCTCCGGGTAGCGGTCGTCGTGGAATCGCGGCTCGCCGAGCGCGACGCCGGCCCGCTCCGCCAGCGGCGCGATCAGCTCGGCGTACGCGGCGATCTCAGCCGCGTCGCCAGGCTCGGGCGACGGGCAGAACAGGTTCACGCCGAACGGCTCCCCATCGGCCAGCAGCGTGCGCAGCTCAGCGAGATCGGCCGCGGCCTGCTCGGGCGTGAGCATCCCCGTGGCCAGGAAGCCGAGACCGCCGGCGCGCGACACCGCCGCCGCGAGCGCCACGGTCGACGGCCCCCCGGCCATCGGCGCCTGGATGATCGGAAGACGCAACCGGTCGAGCATGCCTCCGACGCTAGTCGCGCCGCCTGCATGAGCGCCGCGGCTAACGCTCGGTGATCGTCATCGGCATCCCGCCACGCGGGCGGAGCGTGATGGCGACGTCGTTGCGGATCCGCGCACCGGTGACGAGGTCGATCCGCAGGCGCTGCGTGATCATGGCCGCGAGCAAGACGCCTTCGAGCAGCGCGAAGCCCTGGCCGACGCAGATCCGGCGGCCCGCACCGAACGGCATGAACGCCAGGCGCGGGCGCCCGACGGCCGACGGGTTGCCCGGCATGAACCGCTCGGGATCAAAGCCCTCGGGGTTCGGCCACAGGCGCGGGTTCTTGTGCATGAGCGACGTGCAGATGATGATGTCGGAGCCGCGCGGGATCTTCACGCCATCGATCTCGTCGGGCCCGGCCGCCACGCGGGTGAAGGCCGGCACCGGCGGGAACAGCCGCATCGCCTCCTGGAGGCAGGCGCTGGTCCACGGCAAGCGGTCGGCGTCCTCGAACGTGGGGACGCGGCCCTCGAGCACCTCGTCGATCTCGGCCTCCATCCGGCGACGTGCCTCCGGGTTGCGCGAGAGGCACAGCCACAGCCACGTCAGGGCGTTGGCGGTCGTCTCATGGCCCGCGCCGAGGAAGGTCATGACCTCGTCGCGCACGAGTTCACGGTCCATCACCGAGCCGTCGTCGTCGCGGGCGGCAAGCAGCAGGGCGAGCAGGTCCTCGGCATCGTCGACGCTGCCGCCCTGCTGGCGACCGTCGATCAGGCCGTAGACCACCTCATCGAGCGCCGCCTTGGCCCGCTGGGCGCGGTTCCAATGGACCCGGCGCAACGTGAGGAGCTGGTCGTACTTGACCTTCGGCGCCTGCGAGACGACGTCGTACACGCCGCTGAAGGAGAGGTTCTTCTGCGCCGCAGTGAGCAGCGTGTCCATCGAACGCCCGACGATCTTCGTCGTCGCCGCGTCGGTCGCCTTGCCGAACAGCGCGCGGCAGACGACGTCGAGCGTGAGCTCCATCATCGCCGCGTTGATGTCGACCACACCGCCGGCCTCGTTGTCCTTCCAAGCGCGGCGGTCAAGCCACGTCTCGGTCGAGGCGGTCATGTGCGTCGCCATCGGCGCCAGGTGGCGCTTGGCGAACAGCGGCTGCACGAGCTTGCGCTGCCGCTGCCAGAGCGGCAGGTCGAAGTTCGTGAGCAGACCGCGGCCGAGCAGGACGGCAAGGATCTTGTAGTCGTTGCCCTTGATGTAGTTGTCTTGGTTCGTGACCAGGACCTGCCGGGCGTGCTCGGGGTCGCGAATGAACACGACCGGCGGCCCAGCGACGCGCAGGTGCAGCAGACCCGCGTCGCCTGGCAGCCGCGAAAGCGTGCGCAGCAGGTCCTTCTCGCCCATGTGCGCAAGCAGCGAGCCGATCTCGCGCGGGCGCAACCGGCGCGGAGCCGGCACCGGAGCGAGGGTTGGCGGGCTCGTCGGTTGGACGGTCTGAGGCGTGGACATCGCTACTCGTTTCGGGGCGCTTCGGCAGGCGGATAAGTCCGATTACCAGGACGCAAGGATACCGGTCCGCGGGCCCTCCGCGCGCCGCCACCCGGCTTTAGACCCCGAGCGTCTCAGGTTCCGGTTCGCGCTCGGCCAGACGACGTGAGATCACCTTCGACACGCCGTCGCCGGCCATCGACACGCCGTAGAGCACGTCGGCGGCCTCCATCGTGCGCTTCTGGTGGGTGACGACGATGAACTGCGCGCGGTCGCGGTAGGCGCGCAGCAGCTCGAGGAACCGGCCGATGTTGAGGTCGTCGAGCGCCGCCTCGACCTCGTCGAGCACGTAGAACGGGCACGGGCTCGCAAGGAACACCGAGAACATGAACGCGAGCGCCGTCATCGACTTCTCGCCGCCGGAAAGCAGCGAGAGCCGCTTCATCGACTTGCCGCCCGGCGTGATCTCGATCTCGACGCCTGCCGTGTCGGCGGCGCTGCGGCCTTCCTCGTCGGCCGTCGTCTCGTTGCCGTCTTCCCCGCCCTCGGCGGCGTCCTCGCCCGTAGCGGCGTTCTCTTCGGCCTCGTCGACCAGCCGCAGCCGGCCCGAACCGCCTGGGAACAGCTGCGCCGACAGCTCGCGGAAGTTCGCCTCGGCGGCTTTGTAGGTCTGCTCGAAGGTGTCGCGGATCTGCTGATCGGTCTCCTTGATCAGCGTGTCGAGCTCGCGCATGGCCTGCTCGAGGTCGGTGCGCTGCGTCTCCAGCTCCTCGACCTCGGTGCGGGCCTCCTCGTATTCCTGCTCGGCGAGCGGGTTGACCGGACCGAGCTGCTCGGAGCGGCGCTGCAGGCGCTCGGCCTGGCGGGCCAGCTCCTCGCGGCGGCCCTCAGGCAGCGGTGCGTCGCGGGCGTCAGGCGAGAGCCCGAGGAACTCGGCGACGACCGCCAGCTGCTGGGACGCTTCGCGGCGCTGGTCGCGTGCACGCTCCTTGCGGACCTCGACGCCGGTCAGCTCGTCGCCGCGCTTGCGCAGCTCCTGGTTGAGCTCGGCCTCTTGCGCGGAGCAGTCACGCAGGATCTGGGCGACGCCTTCGCCGGCGAGCCGGTCGGCGTCGAGCTCGGCGTCGGCGGCGACGGCCAGCGCGCGAACGGCAGCGGCGTAGCGCCGCAGCAGGTCGGTGAGGTGCTGGGCCCGCGGCAGGAGCGCCCGGTCGGCGACGACCTTGCCTTCGAGCAGCTGGGTGCGGTGGCTGCGGCGCTCGCGCTCCTTCTCGGCGCGTTCCAGGCCGCGACGCTCGGCCTCGACCTCGCCGGTCAGCTGGGCGCGAATCACGGCCGCTTCGCCGCTCTCGGGCATCCGGCGGCGTTCCTCGATCGCCCATTCCGAGCGGCGATGCTCCTCTTCGGCGGCGATGCGCGCGCGGTCGCGCTCACGAGTCACGTCGGCAGCGGCGTCGCGGACGCGTCCGGTCTCCAGGACGGCCTCCTCAAGGGCAGCAAGCTCGCCTTTGGCGGCGTGCTCGGCTTGGATCGCCGTTTCGCTCTGGGCGAGCAGCTCCTCGCGGCGGTTGCGCTCGGCCAGGACGCGTTGCTCGTCGGCGTCGCCCGGCGTACGGCGGATGAGGCCGGTACGGCCGTCGAAGACCGTCCCCTCAGCGTCGACCAGCAGCCAGGGGCCCATCACCGCGCGGGCATCGATCACGTCGACCTGAAACGCCGCAGCGAGCAGTCGGCGAGCCAGCTGGGCCTCTTGGCCGTCGCCGAGCACGGCCGGCGCGAGCGGGACGGCGTCGGGGTAGCCCTCCGGCGGTGTGGCGACTGCGCCTTGCGGGTCCTCTCCTGCGCGAATCCCGAGACCAAACGCGCGACCCGCGGCGCCATGGCCCTGCGCCGCTGCGGCCTGCTCTGCCACATCACCAGCGAGCAGGATGCGGCCGCCGTCGCGCCCGGCGCGGCTGAGCAGCGCACGCGCCTCGTCGACCGACTCGGCGAGTCCCGCACGCAGCTCGCCGCCAA
>JAEZDB010000034.1 GCA_023429855.1 Actinomycetes bacterium | reverse complement strand
CGCTGGAGGCGCTCGGGCGCGCGACCGCGATCGTCGGCACCGTCGACGCGTGGCTGGCCGCGGGCGTGCAGGCCGTCGACCGTGCCCATGCCGACGGCTCGGATCCGTGGCCGGTGATCGCCGCGCTGCGCCTGGAACTGACCGAACGGCTCCGGGAGCTGATGCGGCTGGTCGCCGAACTGCTCGGCTCGCGCGGGCTCGTGACCGACGCCGCCTTCGAGGAGGCTCGCAGCGGCCTCGACGTGCTGCTGCTGCAGCACCGGCTCACGCCTGCTGCCGTGCGCCTCGGGCAGGGCGCCCAGCCCAGCGACGGAGCGGCATGACGGACCCCGAGCTGCTCGCCGAGTTCGACCGGCGGTTCCACGACAACCCCGATCCGTGGGCGTTTGAGACGAGCGCCTACGAGCAGCGCAAGCGCGCCGCGACGGTCGAAGCGTGTGGCGACCTCCACGGCTGCCGCGTGCTGGAGCTCGGCGCCGCCAACGGCGTGCTGGCCGCCGACCTGGCCCCGTCGGCGAGCGAGCTCGTCGCGGTCGAGGCGGTCCCGGAGGCGGCGCGGCTTGCCGCCGAACGGCTTGCGCGATGGCCGCAGGCAAGCGTGACCCAGGGGTTGATCCCCGCCGACGTGCCGGGCGGCCCGTACGACGTCGTCGTCGCGTCGGAGATCCTCTACTACCTCGACCATGCGGCCTACGAACGCGCGCTCGTCGAGCTGCCGGGCTGGCTCGCGGCTGGCGGCCGCGTCGTCGCCGTGCACTGGCGGCCCACCAGCAGCGAGCGCCCGAGGTCGGCCGAAGACGTCCACGCCGATCTGGCTGCGCACCCGGCGCTCGCGCTCGTCACCGCGCTGCGCGACCCCGAGTACCTACTGAGCGTGCTGGTCGCCGACCGCACGCCGAAGGGTCGCCCATGACCGTGCGGGCGTTCGATGATGAGCGCTCGAGCTGGGTCGTCGTGCCGGCGCGCGACGAAGCAGCCCATATCGGCGAGGCACTTACGGCGCTCGATGCCGCCGCGCTCCGCGCGCCTGGGCCCGTGCACCTGGCGGTCGTCGACGATGGCTCGACCGACGCCACGCCCGAGATCGCGGCTGAGTGGAGTGCTGCGTGGCAGCACGGCGAGGCGCACGTGCTGCCAGGGCCCGCAGCCGGCTCGGGATGGGCTCGGCGGGTCGGACTCGACCACGCCATCACCGCAGCCAGCGCCCTCGGGGATCCTGCGTCGCTGATCGCCACCACCGACGCCGACTCGGTCGTGCCCGGCGACTGGCTCGTGAAGCTCCACGCGTTCGTCGGCGACGGCCACGCCGTGATCGCCGGCGACGTGCGCCTCGGCGACGGCGCCGATCCGCTGCTCGCGATGGAGCGCGAGCTGCGGCTGGAGCGTCGCCTCACGGCGCTGCGCGCCGTCGAGCCGGGCGCGGTGCATCCGCACTTCGCCGGAGCGAACCTCGCGTTCACGCTGGCGGCGCTGCGGCAGCTCACGCCGCTGCCGACGCCTGAGGCCCTGGAAGACGACGCGCTGCTGCAGCGCTGCCGGGAGGCCGGCCTCCCGGTGTTGCGCGCGCACGGCATCGCCATCACGACCAGCCCGCGGATCCACGGCCGTGCCGTGCAGGGCCTCGCGGCGACGCTCGCCGACGACGCGCGGCGGCTCGGACTGGGTGACCTGCTCGCCGACGAGCAGCCGGTCTGAACCCGGCGCTGCGGCCTACGTCGTCGCGGGGTGGTCCGGCTCGTCGCGCGCGTCGAGCTGCAGCTCGCGGGTGGCGTCCTCGATGCCGGCGTCCAGCTCGCGGTTGCGCTCGAGCTCGGCGTTGAGCTGCACGCCGAGCAGGACGGCTACATTGCTCAGCCACATCCACACGAGCAGCGAGATCACGCCGCCGAGCGTGCCGTAGGTCTTGTTGTAGGACCCGAAGTTCGCGACGTAGACGGCGAAGGCGACGCTCGCCACCAGCCAGACGAACAGGGCCAGCAGCGCCCCGGGCGTGACGAGGGAGAACTTCGGCAGGCGCACGTTGGGGCTGGCGTAGTAGAGGATCGCGAGGATCACGAGCGCGACAAACGCCATCACCGGCCACTTCGCGACGTTCCAAACTGAGACGGCCTGGTCGCCGATGCCGAGCGGCCCGGCGACCGCGTCGACGACCGGCCCCGTGAGCACGAGGCCCAGGAGCAGCGCGACGAGCAGCACGACGGTGATGAAAGTGATGGCGACCTGCAGCGGACGCAGCTTCCAGATCGGCCGGCCCTCGGGCGTCTCGTAGATCACGTTGCTCGCGCGGATGAACGCGCCGACGTAGCCCGAGGCCGACCACAGCGCCGCCGCGACACCGACGACGAACATCACGCCGGCGGCGCTCTCGTTCGCGGTGATCGCCTCGATCGGTCCGGAGAAGGTCTCGGCGGCCGAGCCCGGCGCCAGCTCGCGGATGATGCCGGTCAGCTCGCGGGTCGTGGTGACGGGGTCGCCGAAGAGGCCGAGGATCGAGACAAGCGCGATCAGTCCGGGGAAGACAGCCAGGAGTCCGTAATAGGTGAGCGCGGCGGCCTGGTCGGTCAGCGCGTTGGCCTGAAACTCGCGGAAGGCGCGCTTCGCCGTGGCCCAGCGGCCGGTCTCGGGCGGGTGGCCCTTGGGCGCGTAGTCGCGGCGGCCGGTGTTCGACACGTTCTTGGCGAGGTCTTCGGCCGCGTCGCCGTCGCCGTCGGCAGCGTCTTCGCCGGCGTCGACGCCATCGCGGCCAGCGGCAGTCGACGGCTCATCGTCCGACACGTCGGCCACGTTGCCGCCCGTCGCGAACAGCTCCCACGCTTCACCGCGGTTGCCGGCCGGGTCGGTCCAGTACAGCGAGCGGTCGCCGCCGTCGTGGTCCACCGGCCCGCGCGTCTCGGTACCCGCCTCGCGCAGGCGCTGCGCGATCGCGTCAAGGGTCTCCGGCTCGCAGGTCAGTGCGAAGTGCACGTGCACGCCGCCCTGGTCGTCGAACTCCTTCTCGCCGGGCGACCAGAGGCCGAGCCGTGCGCGCGGGCCTGTAGCCAGCCACACGCGGTCGCTCTCGTGGGCCAGCACCTCGAGCCCGATGACCTGCGTGTAGAACTGCTCGAGCGCGTCCAGGTCGGTGCTCTGCAGGGTGAGTTCAGCGAAGCCGGAGACAGCCATCGCGACCACCGTAGAGCGGCCAGCGGTGCGTGGCGGCCGGCCCGCGGTGCAGCGCTGGGCGGCGCCCTGCGCTGCCCGTCAGGAGCCGGTCAGGGCCGCCTCCAGCCGCGTAGCGTCCGCCGCATGACAAGCACCGACGGCCCCGACGAAGACATCAAGCCCAGCGAGACGCCAGAGTCTGCGCCCTCGGGCACCCCGCAGGACCAGAACGGCGAGCCGCCGAACAGCGCCGGCAACTCCGGCGACAGCGAGCAGGTCGACGAGGAGAGCAAGGAGTCGTTCCCCGCGAGCGACCCGCCGGCCAACTACTGAGCCGGCGGCTCAGCGGCGCGTTATGTCAAGTTGCGGCTGATATGGGTCCGATTACCCGTCCTATGACCGGGTAATCCGACCCACATAGCGAGCGGCATGCCGGCGGCTCAGCCGCCGATCAGCGTCGCGGCGTGGTCGGGGTGCGAGAGCTGCTCGCGCGGGTCGCGCTGCGGGTGGTTGATCAGGCCGCTGCCGCGGCTGATCCAGCCGCGGTTGCGCACGAACCAGCGGTAGCCCGCGTCGGCGACGCTGGGGACGCGCCGCAGCGGCCAGGCGATCGCGCCGCCGCCGGGCAGCGCAGCGATCGTGGTGACGAGCCCGGCGCTGCCGTGCTCGAGGGTGCCGTCGGGGTGCACGACGTGCCAGGAGCCGTAGCGCTCCACGTCGGGTACGTCGGCGAGGAGGCCGCGGTCGTGGCGCGCGATGCGGTCGAAGGCGAGCCGATCGTGGCGGTCGAGTGCGGCGATCACGTCGCGCGAGTGCAGGCAGATGCCGCAGCCGCCGTCGAAGAGCAGCAGCAGCTTGCCGTCGGTCGGCGGCGCGTCGCCGGGGTGCAGCGCCTCGGGGTGCTCGATCGCGGGAGGTCGGACGCGGGCCAGTTTGCGGATCGGGATCGCGGCCGCATGGGCGATCAGCTGCGCCGGCCGCGAGACCGGGCCGCGCAGCAGCCGCGGTTGCTCGGGCGAACTGGGGTCGGCCATGGCTTCACCGTAGGCGACGCCCGGCGCTGACCCCTTGCCGCCCGGCGTTGACCCTGATCGGGCCCGACTGGCGTGGCGCGGCGCCCTTGCCTCGAAGGAGAGCCAAACCCCCGTACCCACGTGATGGGCGGGGAGCCAGGACTCGAGGAGTCACCCACATGATCCATCGCTTTGACCGTCTGCTCACCGAGCTGCCGCCGCCCTCTGACTACGACCCCGTCGGCGCGGCGGTCGTGCAGGAGCTGATGGGCGGCAAGTTCGGCGAGATGTCGACGCTGATGAACTACACGTTCCAGTCGTTCAACTACCGCGATCGCGCGGGCACCCGGCCGTTCTACGACCTGATCGCCAACATCGCGGCGGAGGAGTACGGCCACATCGAGCTTGTCGCCACGGCGATTGGCACGATGCTCACCGACGTCGACGCGGCGACCGGCAAGGTCAACCCCGCCAAGACGCCGCTCGAGGGCGGTCCGCAGTCGGGCAACCCGCACCACTTCGTGAACGGCGGCAAGGGCGTGCTCCCCCAGGACTCGCGCGGGATGCCGTGGACGGGCGACAACGTGGTGAGCACCGGCGACCTCGTCACCGACCTCACCCACAACTTCTTCCTCGAGACGGGCGCCCGCAGCGGCAAGCTGCGCGTCTACGAGTCGGTCGACCACCCGGCGGCCCGCGCGCTCACCGGTTACCTGCTGGTGCGCGGCGGCGTCCACCAGGTGGCGTATGCCCGCGCGCTGGAGAACCTCACCGGCGCCGACATGACGAAGCTGTTCCCGTCGCCGCGGATCCCGACCGAGAAGATCCCGGAGTGCAAGCCGCACATCGAGCGCGGCGAAGACGCCCGGATCTACCGCTTCTCGCCGACCGACTTCGTCGAGATCGCCGCGGTCTTCAACGGGACGCACCCGGAGACGGGCAAGCCGCTCGAGGTGGTCGACGACGACCCCTACGCGCGCCCGCAGCCCGAGGACCCGCTGCCGCAGCCCGACGTGTTCGCGCCGAGCTACGAGCCGGAGGAGATCAACGAGATCGCCGACAAGCTGAAGAAGCAGGCAGGCATCAAGTGAGGCGCCCAGCTCCGATGCCTTCGAACGGGCGGGGCCGCTGAATGGCGCCCGTCGAGAAGTGGGTGCCGGCGCAGCCCGGCGACGTCTGGGCGATCCTCGCCGACCCGCGCGCCTACGCGTTCTGGGTGGTCGGCTCGCACGACGTCCCCGAGTACGACGCCCACTGGCCAGCGGTCGGGGCGACGTTCCGGCACGTGCAGGGCCACGGCCCCGTGAAGCTGACCGACACCTCGACCGTGCTCGAGGTCGACCCGGGGCGGCGTCTCGTGCTCGAAGTGCGGGTGCGCCCGGTGCTCACGGCCCGCGTCGAGCTCGACCTCCGGGCGTCGAAGGGCGGCACCTGCATCACGATCGACGAGTGGGTCGACGGCGGCGCGCTGCGCGTCCTGCCGCGGTTCGTCACGTCGCCACCGATCGCGCTGCGCAACGCCGACGCGCTTCGGCGCCTCGCCGCGATGGCGTGGGTGCGGAGCGAGGCGCGTCAGGCGTCGCCCAGCGCCGACCAGATCCGCGCCAGCGCTTCCTGATCGGCGCGGCTGAGGCGGCCCAGGAACAG
>JAEZDB010000030.1 GCA_023429855.1 Actinomycetes bacterium | reverse complement strand
GGCCCGAGCGCCGGCGGGGGGCACGCCAGGCAACCCATGGCCGCCGCCCCCCCCGCAGGCGCCCGGGCTACCCCGGTCGTCCTAGACCAATACCCGACGAGACGCCGAGTATGGGCTGACTCGTTGTCACCCGACGGGGCAAGCCTGGGCTCCCGGTCGTGATCCGCGTGCGAAACACCGGAACGGCAAGGCGAAACGGAGCCGACGCGAGGGCTGCCGGGAGCGTCGCCACGGCGCGGTATCGCCCGGTGCGCCGGTCGATCCTCAGCGAGGCCGACAGGGCCTGCTGCCGCGCACACGGATCCGCGGCAGGCACCAGCAGCTGGGCCCGTGCGTTGGCTCGTCGAGCAGCGGCGGAGAGCGTGCCTTCCACGGTGACCACCCGCCCTCGCAAGTGGATCGATTGCACGACGTTGTGGCGCTGCACGCGCGCGACGGGAGACTGCTCGCCGTCGGCGAGACGACCGCGCAGCCCGGTGATCGTCGGGCTGCCGCGCGGCACCCGAGCGCGCAGCAGGAACGCCCCGTTTGCGGCCACGCGCGCGCGACCGAGGCGCCAGCCGCCGGTGCTCAGCACCTCCACGGCGGTGCCTTGCGGACGTGTCGAGACGCCGGTCACCTCGAGCCGTGTGCGCGTGACGGCCGCGCCGAGCACGACAACCTCTTCGCCCTCGCAGGTCGCAAGCGCGGCGCCCGCGCTGTCGGGCGGAACACGCTCGGTCGCGGGCGCCGGCGTGGGCGCGGCGGCCTCTGGCGCTGGCGTCGCGTTCGGCACGGGCGGAGCCGCAAGCGACAGTTCGGCCGCCTGAAACAGCGCGACCGACGGGTTGTCGATGCGCAGACTTCGGTCGCCGCGAGCGGCTGCGTCGAACCGGAACTGCAGTTCGACCTCCAAACGGTGCAACGACCCGAGCGGCAACGCGCCAGCGTCGATCGGACGGCGTGGCCCAGCCGTCCAGATTCCGTTCATGCCGAATTCACCCCCGTCGACGTCTGTACGACGAATGCCAGGCGCGAGCGGCACGAGGGCAGCTCGATAGGTGGACGGCACCGGCGTCGACGAGCCACCAGCATCGCCGTAGTAGTCGAGCGAGAACTCGGCAGCGAGCACCTCAGCCGAGACAAACACCGGCGGTGACCGCCACGTCACCGTGGCCACCCCTGACTGACCCGCCAGGTCGTGCAGCGCGGCAACGAGCGCGCCGTCGGCGGGGCCGTCGACTCCTGCTCCGGGCTCCCAGCTCGCCGTCACCGTCGGACACCCGGAGGCGCCGCAGCCGACGGCGGTGAGCTGCGTCGTCGCGGTCCAACCGGCCGCTCCATCGACAAGCGTTCGCCCTGCGCCGGCGGGGAGAAATACCAGTTCCTGGTCCAACGCGGACGCCGAGGCATCGTGAGCAGTTCGGCCTGGCGCGAGGACCGCAACGAGCAGCGCGGCGAACGCGAGCGCGTTCGCCCAGGAAGGCTTCGTCCTCCAGTTCCTCTGCACGCGGGTGCGTGCCGCCATCCATGGCATCGTGCGTTGCTCCTTGCGGTGCCCGCGAGCTCCTTGCCCGCGGTCCAGCGCCCATATCCGTTTGGGCCGCTGCTCCCTCGATCGGCACCGGTGCCGCTGCCCTACGAGCGGTAGGTTCCGGTGTGGCCATCTGTACGATCTTTTGCAGGTTGCGCTGCCTGAACGGCCTGCAACATCCGTCACAGACGGCAGGCCCCCTCGTTGTCTGCCGTCCGGGCCTCCGATACACTTTCGAAACCTTCCGACCTGCTACCGGTCTTACCTGCATGCTGCACCGCCGACTCCTCGCTCTGTCTCTCACGGCACTCGTTTTCGCTCCCGCTACCTCCTTCGCCGCTTCTGCGACGCAGGACGCCTACGACGACAACGACGACGTCGTCGTGTCCGACGAGACCGACACGCAGAGCGACGACACCACGCCGACCGACACGGCCGACGCCTCGCCGTCCACGACGAGCAACTCCAGCCTTCCGTTCACCGGCCTCGAAGCCGGCTTGATCGCCGCCGCAGGCCTTGGCCTGGCGGGCACTGGCGTGGCGCTGCGCCGCGCCGCACGCGAGCAGTAAGCACTGTCGCACCCATCCGGGAACTCCCGGTTGGAAGGTTTTTCTGAGGGCCGCGCGAGCGGCCCTCAGTCGTTCTCGGCGCGGTCTGCCGACTGCTGGAAACCACCGCAGCGCAGGACCGGCAGCCGCGGGTACTTCGCGAAGCCCGGCTCTTTGCGCAGACCGCGTTCGCACATTGCGAACACCGACCCTCGGCCGCTGCGGATCACCCGCAGGTGGGTGCACGCCACGCACAGGCCGGGCGTCGGGGAGGCCGGTGAAGCGGTCATCGGCTGCATGATCGCGTGCAGGACGGCTCGGACGCGGCCCGGTTCGACTTCCCCCTAGTCTGCGTACGGATGCGCGTCTTTACTCGGCTGCTGGGCTTTCTGGCGCCTTACAAGACCGGGTCGGTGCTCTCCGTCGCCTTCGCCGTGTTCGCGATGGCCGGCACGGTCGCGATCCCGGCGATCACCGGAATGGCGGTCGACGCTGCGGACCGCGGCGACCGGTCCGACCTCACCACCTGGATCTGGGCGCTGGCCGCCGTCACCACCGCACGGTGGATCCTCACCGTGCTGCGGCGCGAAGTCGCGGGCCGTGTCTCGCTGGGCGTCGAGCGCGACCTGCGCCAGCAGTTCGCGACGCACCTGCAGTCGCTCGAGATCGCCTACTTCGAGGGCAACCGCACCGGGCAGATGATGTCGCGGGCGACCGTCGACCTGGGCGCGGTGCGGTTTTTCCTCGGCTACGGCCTGATCTTCCTCGTGCAGTCCGCGCTCACGATCCTGCTCAGCGCGATCGCGATGATCTGGATCAACCCCGGTCTGGCCGTGCAGGCGCTCGCGCCTGTGCCGGTGGTCGTGTGGATCGCGCGGCGCTACGGCGTCCGCGCTCGGCCGTCGCTGCAAGAGGTGCAGCAGCGGGTCGGCGAGCTCACGTCGGAGGCCGAGGAGAGCATCAGCGGCGTGCGCGTGGTGCGGGCGTTCGCGCGCGAGGACCGTCAGCGCGCGCGGTTCGCGCGGTCTGCAGAACGCGTCTTCACGCAGTCGATGCACGCCACGAAGCTGCGGGCGTTCTACAACCCGCTGATCGGGCTGTTGCCGCAGGTCGGTTTGGCGCTCGTGCTCGTCGTCGGCGGCAACCAGGTCATCGACGGCCAGATCACGATCGGCGAGTTCACGGCCTTCTACGGCTACGTGCTCGCGCTGCTCGGTCCGATGCGGATCCTGGGCACGTCGCTGGGCATGGCGCAGCGCGCCGTCGCGTCGGGCGCGCGGCTGTTCGAGGTGCTCGACCGCGAGCCGCGCATCGTCGCGGCCGAGGTCCCCACGCCGCTGCCCGATGGCCCCGGGCACCTGCAGCTGCGGGGTGTCGCCCTCCGGTTCGAGCAGGCCACGACCGATGCGATCTCCGGACTCGACCT
Organism: Actinomycetes bacterium; assembly: GCA_023429855.1. Lineage (GTDB taxonomy): Bacteria > Actinomycetota > Thermoleophilia > Solirubrobacterales > Solirubrobacteraceae > JAGIBJ01. Next base: position 18,738 of record JAEZDB010000030.1, on the reverse strand, counting down.
CGACATTCCTGGCGGACGCGTCGTCGCGTTCGTCGGCCCGACTGGTTCGGGCAAGAGCGCGGTCGCCGCGCTGGTGTCGCGGCTCTACGACCCGACGGCAGGGTCGGTGTCGCTCGACGGCGTCGACCTGCGGCAGCTCGACCCGATCGCGCTACGGCGCGAGATCGCGGTCGTCGACGACGCGCCGTTCCTGTTCACCGCGACGATCGCCGAGAACATCGCCTATGCGCGCCCCGACGCGAGCAACGCCGAGATCGAGCAAGCCGCGCGTCTCGCGCAGATCCACGACACGATCGCGGCGATGGACCGGGGCTACGACACGCCGATCGGCGAGCGTGGCCTCACACTCTCTGGCGGGCAGCGTCAGCGGCTGGCGATCGCGCGGGCGCTGCTGGCCCAGCCGCGCGTCCTGGTCCTCGACGACGCCACCGCAGCGGTCGACGCGACCACCGAGCTCGCACTGGTCGACGGTCTCCACGAGGCGATCGGCAATCGCACGGCCCTGCTGATCACGAACCGCCCCGCGACGCTCGCGCTGGCCGACGAGATCGTCGTCCTCGAACACGGGCGTCTGCTCGACCACGGCACAGCAGCCGAGCTGCGCGAGCGCTGCGCGCTCTTCCGAGACCTCACCGACCTCGGCGCCGAGTACGCCCCGAGCCTGACTTTGGCCGCGCGCGAGCAGGAGGGGCTATGACCGGCGACGGCAGCCCTCCCCCGCCGCGTTACGTGAGCGAGACCGACGGCCAGGCCGAGCGCCTGCGCGGCCGTGCCGAGCTGCGGCGCCGGATGGCGTCGACTCGCGGCGGCGGCCGCAAGCTGCGGCGCCTCGGCACGCTGCTGCGTCCTTACCGCGCGCGGGTGCTGGCGATGTTTGCGGCGCTCGTGGCAGCCACGCTGGCCGCGCTCGCCCCCGGGCCACTCGTCAAGCACGCGATCGACGACGGCATCAAGGCCGGCGACTCGCAGGTCCTCACGATCGTCGTGATCCTGTTCGCACTGTCGGCGCTGCTCGTCTGGGCTGGCACGGCGCTGCAGACGTACCTCGTGAGCTGGGTCGGCCAGCGCGTGCTGCAAGACCTGCGGATCCAGATCTTCGCGCACCTGCAGCGGCTGCCGGTGGCGTTCTACGAGCGTAAGCGCACCGGTGTGCTGATCTCGCGGCTCACCAACGACGTGCAGGCGCTCGACACGCTCGTCTCCGACGCCGTCGTCACGCTCTTCCAGTCTGGGCTCACGTTGATCGGCGCCAGCGCGATCCTGTTCTTCTACGACCCGGGGCTCGCCCTCCTGAGCTTCGCGGTCCTCCCCGTGGTGGTCATCGGGTCGGTGCTGTTCCGGATCGCCGCCGCCGACGCCTACAAGCGCACGCGCGAGACCATCGGCGCGCTGACCGCGGAGCTGCAGGAGACGGTTTCGGGCGTGCGGGTGGTGCGGGCGTTCGGCCGCGAGGACCGGCACCTGGAGCGCTTTGCGCAGCTCAACGACCAGAACCGCGCCGCCAACATGACGACGGTGCACCTCAACGCCGCGTACTTCCCGGCCGTCGAGTTCACGAGCGCGCTGGCGACGATGCTGGTCCTCGCCGTCGGCGGCGTGCAGGTGATCCAGGGCGAAACCACCGTCGGCGTGCTCGTGCTGTTCATGGCGACGCTCGGCAACTTCTTCGACCCGATCCAGCAGCTCAGCCAGCTCTACACGACCTACCAGTCCGGGATGGCGGCGCTCGACAAGATCTTCGAGCTGCTCGACGAGCCGATCGAGCTCGACGACACCGAGGGCGCGGCCGACCTCCCTGCGGTCGCGGGCCGGCTCACGCTCGACGGCGTGAGCTTCCGGTACTCAGACGAGACCCCGTGGGCGCTTCAAGACGTCGACATCGAGCTCGCCGCCGGGAAGACGCTGGCGCTCGTCGGTGCGACGGGCGCGGGCAAGTCGACGCTCGCGAAGCTCCTCGCCCGCTTCTACGACCCGACGGAGGGCGCCGTCAAGATCGACGGCCACGACCTGCGCACGGTGACGCAGCACTCGCTGCGCCGTCAGCTGGGGATCGTCCCGCAGGAGCCGTTTCTCTTCTCCGGGACCATCGGCGAGAACCTGCGGTTCGGGCGGCCCGAGGCGACCGACGAGGAGCTGCTCGCCGCGCTGCGCGCGATCGGGGCAGCCGACTTCGTGATGGCGCTTTCCGGCGGCCTCGACGCGGAGATCGGCGAACGCGGCGTGCAGCTCTCCGGTGGCCAGCGCCAGCTGCTGGCCTTCGCCCGGATGCTGCTCGCCGACCCGCAGCTGCTGATCCTCGACGAGGCCACCGCAGCCGTCGATCCGCGCTCGGAGCGGCTGATCGAGGGCGCGCTCCACACGCTGATGGCTGGGCGGACCGTCGTCGTGATCGCACATCGGCTTTCGACGATCCGTGGCGCCGACCAGATCGCCGTCCTCGAAGGCGGGCGGGTCACGGAGATCGGAACGCATGGCGAGCTCGTCGCTGCTGGCGGGCGCTACGCCGACCTCGATGCGAGCTGGCGCAGCCAGGGCGTTGCGGGTGCCAAGGCGGTCGGAGACGCTTCCGCATAGGCTGCGCGGCATGTCTGCCGACCGCACCGTGATCGTTCAGCTCAGCGACTCGCACCTGCGCGCCGACGAGCCGCAGCGTGCCGAGCAGTTCGCCGCCGCCATCAAGGCCGTCACTGAGCTGCGGCCCGCCCCGGTCGCGGTCTTGCTCACCGGCGACATCGCCGACAACGGCGTGCGCGAGTGCTACGAGGAAGCATCGGAGCTGCTGGAGGCGATCGACGTGCCCGTCCACGTGCTGGCTGGCAACCACGACGACCGGGCGACGATGCGCGAGGTGCTCGGCGCGCCTGGCGACGGCGACGCGCCCCTCCAGTACGCCGTCCAGGCCGGACCGGTGCGCGTGATCGTGTGCGACACGCTGATCCCGGGCCACGTCGAGGGGCAGCTCGACGTGGCGTGGGTCGCCGAGCGGCTCGCCGAGGCACCGACCACGCCGACGCTGATCGCGATGCACCACCCGCCGGTGCAGATCGGCTTCGACTCGATGGACGCCTACGGAATGCCCAGCGCCACGCGCGGGGCGCTCGAAGACCTGCTGGCCGTGCACCCGCAGGTGCTGAAGATCGTGACGGGCCACGTGCACCGGACCGCGTCGGCGCAACTCGGCCGGGTTCCGGTCGTGTCGGCACCGAGCGTGAACTTCCAGCTGCGGCTCGATCTCGAAGGCGACTCGCTCGAGGTCGCTGCGGAGGAGCCGCCCGGGTTCCTGATCCACGTGCTCGTCGACGGGCAGCTCGTGAGCCACCTGCAGCCCGTTTCGCGCGTCTAGGGCGGTACAGACCGTCTGTCGCGGCGGCGACAGACGGCGGCGCGGCGATGCGAGAGCGTGCGCGTATGTTCAAACATCGCTCCATCCACCGCCCGACGCCTTCGATGGCCGTCGCCATTACCGCGCTCGTCGTCGCCTCGTCTGGCACCAGCTACGCCGCAGCCAGCCTCAGCGGCAAGGACCTCAAACGCGGCTCGGTTCCTGCCAACCGCATCAAGACCAACAGCCTCTCTGGCAAGCAGATCAACGAGAGCAAGCTCGCGACGGTGCCGAGCGCCACCTCGGCGCAGACGGCGCAAACCGCGCAGACGGCCCAGACGGCCCAGACGGCGCAGTCCGCGGCCAACGCCGACAAGCTGCAGGGCAAATCGGCGTCGGCGTTCCTGTCGGGGTCGGTGCGCGTCGCGACCGATCAGACCGTGAACGTCGCGAGCGGCACCGGCCTCAGCCTGAAGGTGTTCTGCGAGCCGTCTGAGCGTGCGATCTCGGGCGGCGGCGGCTGGTATGTGCCCGGCACTCAGGTGCATACGTCGCTGAACGCCCCGGTTACGGCCAGCACCCCGATCGTCGAAGGCGGTGAGGTGACGGGTTGGGAGGTCAGCGGTCGGAACGACTCCGGCAGCGACCGCGTGTTGCGCGTCCAGGCGCTCTGCGTCGCGGACCAGGCCTGAAGTGTCGCGGCGGTGACAGTCGGCGCGTCGGCGACGAGGCACACGCGCCGCCGCCGCCGCGAGAAGGTAGTGACACGGCGCCGAGGGGGCGGCGAACTACACCACTTGGCTCCGGCCACCAGAGAGGACAACCACCATGGGACTCATCAAGAAGAACTTCTCCGTCGCGAACGTCATGTCGGCCACGGCGCTGATGGTCGCGCTCGGCGGCACCAGCTACGCGGCGGTCACCCTGCCGAAGAACAGCGTCGGCAGCCAGCAGATCAAGTCGAACGCCGTGAAGGGCTCCGACATCGCCTCGGCGGCCATCACCAGCTCCGACGTGAAGAACGGCTCGCTGACGACCGCCGACTTCAAGCCCGGCCAGATTCCGGCCGGTCCGAAGGGCGACAAGGGAGATAAGGGCGACAAGGGAGATAAGGGCGACACCGGCGCCAAGGGCGGGTTCGGCCAGGTCATCAGCCGCACGTTCCAGGCCGACGTCGACCTTGCCGACGGTGCCAAGCAGTCCTACAACGTGTTCTGCGCTCCCGGCGAGCAGGCGATCGGCGGCGGCGGTCGCGGCGACGCCGGCAACTCCGAGGCGACCATCGTCGGCTCCTCGCGTCCGGCGGTCAGCGCCGACAACACCGAGCCGCCCGCCGAGGGTGCAGGCTTCACCGGCTGGCGTCTGACGGTCGCCAACCCGGCCGGCGGCGTCACCAACGGCATCCGCCCGACGGTCTACGTCATGTGCGTGCCGGCGGCGTCGTAGCCCACCACCAACTGCAGGCCGCGCCGCGAGGCCCGGCATCTCATCACCAACACACACGAGGGCCCCGCGCAAGCGGGGCCCTCGCCGTTGCGTCACGGCGACGGTGACGCCCCGCGTCCACAAGTGGGTCGGATTTCCCGGCCATAGGACGGGTATTCCGGCTCGCAAGTTCCGCGGCGCGAACCAGTACCCCGCGGTTTCCGCTGTCAGGCAGCGGCAGTTGCGACCTGGTTCGGCACAGCGCGGAACCTGCGGGCCAGTCGCCAACGGGCGTCGACGTTCACGACGACCACGACGCCAATGCGAACCACCCCGCGAGAACGCGAAAGGCCCCGCGATGCGGGGCCTTTCGGGAGCTGGGGATCTAGGACTCGAACCTAGAACGACGGAACCAGAATCCGCTGTGTTGCCAATTACACCAATCCCCAAGGGGCCAGTTCAGGCGCTCGTAGAGAGTAGCGAGACGGAGCAAATGGTGTCGCGCCGCAGGCCGAATGTCGGTGAGAGCGGGATCTGCATGGCTCGGACGCTCGATACACCTTCGCGGCGCATGGTACGAAAGGCGCCATGTTTGCCGCGCTCGCCACCGCCGTCGCCGTCGGCGTCGTGGTCGCCGTACTTACGGAAACCGGCGCGCGGCTGCGGATCGCCGACGAGCGCCGCCTTGCGGTACTCGTCTGCCTGAGCGGCGCGATCGCCGGCTGGGCGCTCGTCGACACCATCGCGGGTCTCGGCACCGACACGCTCGACGCATGGGATGTCGCCGGCGCCACTGCGGGCGCCGTGCTGCTGGCCGCAGCGGCCTGGCGCGGACGCCGCCGCCCGATCGAGGACCTCGAGCTCAGCCGCTAAAGCGTGCGGAGCCGAACGGCCGCAGCGCAGCCGCGCGCTACAGCGCAGCGAGATCCGCGGCCGTGTCGGGCAGCGTCTCGCGCAGCCCGTCGACACTGGCTTTGGCGGCGATGAGCCGGCGGGCGTCCTGCAGGTCCTCACCGCGACCGATGCTGAGCGTCGCGACGAGCACGCCGTCCTTGACGTACCAGACGGAGAACGCCCCGTCGTCGACGGAGCCGCGGATGATCTCCTCGTCCCAGCCGGTCGACGCGTTGCCGACGTACTCCAGCGAGAGCCAGTCGGCGAGGTCGCTCCAGAAGTACGGGACGAACGTGAAGTCCTCCCCCGCTCCGGTGATGTTGCGGGCGACAGTCTTGCCCTGCTCGATCGCCACGTCTTGGTGCTCGATGCGGCGATAGCCGCCGAACAGGACGCTCTCGAACTCGGCGCAGTCGCCGGCAGCCCACACGTTGTCGGCCGCGGTGCGCAGCTGCGCGTCGACGAGCACGCCGCCGCGCTCACCGAGCTCCAGGCCAGCCCCCTTGGCGGTCATCACGTCGGGCACGGCACCGACGCCGAGCACGACGAGCTGGGCGTCAACGACGGTGCCGTCGGTGCAGAAGACCTGCTCGACGCGCTCATCGTCGCCCTCGAGCTTCTCGACCTCTTTGCCGCCGAGCACCGTGACGCCGTTGGCCTCGAGCACGCTGCGCACGTACTTGCCGGCGGTCTCGCCGAAGCCCACCTGCATCGGGTGGTCCTCCTGCATGATCACCGTGACGCCGATGCCGTGCGTGGTCAGCGTCGCCGCGACCTCGCAGCCGATGTAGCTGCCGCCGATCGTGGCAGCCTGCTGGACCTGCTCCAGCTCGGCGCGAATGGTGTCGGCGTTGCGCAGCGCGCGGATGTAATGCAGCCCTTCGAGATCGGTGCCGTCGATCCGCAGACGGCGCACGTTGGCGCCGGTCGCGACCACGGCGTGGTCGTAGGAGACGATGTCGCCGCCCTGCAGCTTGGCCGTCTTCTCGGCCGTGTCGAGCTTCAGGACGCTCGTGCGCAGCCGCAGCTCGACGTCGTGCTCCTCACACCACGCCTCAGAGAGCCAGGTGGCGTCTTCGCGGGCGATCTTGCCGGCCAGGTACTCCTTGGTGGCCGGCGGGCGCTCGTAGGGCGCGTCGAGCTCGCGGCCGAGCAGCAGGATCGACCCCGCGTAGCCGGCGGCGCGCAGCTCCTTCGCGCACGAGGCGCCGGCGACGCCGGCTCCGATGATGAGGACGCCTGCCTGGAGATCGGCCATGATGGGACTACTTTCGGCGGTCGATGGTGAACTGCGCCATCACGGCGTCTTCGAGGCCAGGATCGAGGATCACGAGGACCTCGTCGCCGGCGCGCACAAGCGAGCTGTCGGTCGGGACGAAGCCGACCGCGTCGCGTGGCAGCAGGGAGATGATCCGCGAGCCCTCGGGCAGCTCGACCTCGGCGACGGACTTGCCGTCGGCTGGGGCGCCGCTGTGGACCTCGACCTCGATGATCTCCAGCTGGTCGCCGGAGAGGTCGAGCAGGCGCACGAGGCCGTGGCCAGGCAGCGAGTGCTCGATGAGGTTGAGGATCAGGTCGGTCGCGGAGACCGCTGGCTCGATCCCGAGCAGCTTGAAGTGCCCGAGGTTCCGCGGGTTGTTGCAGCGGGCGATGATCCGCTCGACGCCGTACTTCTGCTTGGCGACCTGGCAGATCAGGATGTTGTCTTCGTCGTCGCCCGTGACGGCGATGACCATGTCGGCGCGGGCGATGCCGGCGCGCTCAAGCACCCAAAGCTCCGTGGCGTCGCCGTACTGCGCGACGTGCTCAAGCTCGCGCTCCAGGCGGATGTAGCGCGGGCGCCACTGCTCGATCAGCGACAGCTCGTGCCCCTTCTCGAGGAGCTCGCGCGCGAGGTTGAGTCCGACTTTGCCGCCGCCGGCGATGACCATGAACATGCGGGTCGGGCTCCTAGTCTGCGCGGAGTTCGTTCTCGAACAGGCTGATCGCGATGCGGGTACCGCAGATCACGTTGAGCCCCTGAGACTCGTACCACTCGGCACGGGCCGGATCGGCGACGCGGCAGAGGACCTTCTCCACCCCGTACCGCTCCTTGGCGATCTGCGCCATCACAATGTTGGTGTTGTCGCCGTTGGTCGACGCGATGAACAGGTCGGCCTCGGAGATGCCTGCCGCCTCGAGGGCGGCGGCCTCAAGCGCCGTACCGACCGCGAATCGGCCGCCAGCGGACTCCCAGCCGTCTTCGACCCCGGCGTCGAGGCGGTCCAGCGCAAGCGGATCCTCATCGAGCACCGAGACCGTGTGGCCCTGAGACATCGCAAAGCGGGCGACGCGTTCACCGACGCGGCCGGCACCGAGGACGAGCACGAACATAGGCGGAGAATCTACTCCTGGACGCCACGACGCGCGCCGCGACGCTGCGCACACAGCGGTGGCGCGCGCCGCGCCGGTTCCCGGCAGACTCCGCAGCATGCTGGAACGGACAACCCGGACGACGATCGCCGGGCTCGCAGGCGCGGTTGCAACCCTCAGCCCGGCGGCAGCCTTCGGGCACGGCGGCACGACGATCGCCGAAGGCGGCAGCAAGGGCGTCACCGTCGTCGTCCAGGGCACCGACGCCGCCACCGCGACCGGCAAGCCCGCGGCCGACGTCTCCACCATCCTCGGCGGGCCCGGCACCGGCAACGGCTCCTCGGTCGTCTATTACGTGCGGCCGGCGGGCGGCACGTCGATTCGCGTCGACGCCGACCGTGACGCCGGCGGGACCCATCACGCGGAAATCGCTACGGCGGGCCGCGGCGACTGGCGCGCGTGGGACGTCTCCGCGATCGTGACGCTGAGCAACGGCACGCGGCTGCGCGTCACGAACGCCAGCGGCAACGCTCCGGGACCTGATCCGTCGCCGAAGAAGCCCGCTGCCGAGCAGGCCCCCGCTGCCGAGCAGGCTCCTTCGACGCCCGCAAAGGCGGTCCCCGAGTCGCCCGAGGCCAGTGCGCTCTCCACCACCGCCGAACGCGTCCCCGATGCCCCGATCGACGACATCTCCGGCGAGGACGATGGCGCCCCCGCTTGGGTCCTCCCCAGCCTGGCCGGCGTCTTGGTCCTCGGACTCCTCGGTCTCGCCGTCAGCCGTCGGCGCGCCGGCCAGCGCCCCGACGACCAGCCGGGTGACTGGGACGACGGCTCCTAGCCGCGATCGGCGTCCGCGACCGGCTCGACGTCGAGTGCCGAGACGCCGCGGTCGCCGATCGGCGGCGCCGTGAGCAGCACGCGGCAGGGCGCGTGGGTCATCACGTAGGCGGTGACCGGCCCGATGGCGCGGCCCGCGAAGTCGCCGACGCCACCGAGCGTCGAGCCGCCGCGCACGCGTGAGGGGTCCTCGGCGGCCATCACGATGACCTCGACGCCGCGGCGCTTGGCCTCTTCGACGATGCCTTGGCCGGCGCGCCGCGACCGCACGGTCGCGGTCGCCACGTTCACGCCCTCGTACTCCTCGCCGACCGCCTTGGCGCGCGCAAGGGCCGCTCGCGCCCGCCTCAGCTTCTCGTCGGACACCGCCGACGCCAGCTGCAGCGACATCGGGATCTCGAACACCCAGATCGCTTCGATCTGCGCGCCACCGCTGTCTTCGACGTCGAGCGCGCGGTCGCGCGCGAGCCGCCCAGCGGTCTGGACGATGTCGTCGTCGAGCGGACGCCCGAAGAGCGGCACCAGGATCGACCCGAACTCGCCGTGCTCGGTGTCGCGCGAGAGCACCGTCTTGGGCACGACCACGCCTTTGCGCATCGGCAGGTTCGAGACCCGCCGGTGCACCACGTAGAGGAAGATGCCGCCGATCATCCAGAGGGTGCCCACGAAGCCTGAGAGGTCGTGGAGGATCAGCACCGCGAACCAGCCGGCGACGGCCATGACGAGGGCCAGCAACGCCGGCAGCGGCACGCTGCGCCCAGCGATCGGGACGCTCAGACCGATCCGGTAGCGCCGTTGGGCGGACGGCTGCGTGAACCGCAGCCGCAGGACCGACGCATGCAGGATCGCGAGGGCCAGCAGCGCCCCGTAGGCGTAGAGGCCGATCAGCGTTTCAAGGTCGAGCGCGACCACCAACGCCGAGGTGAACACCACCACCAGCGTGATCACCGTGGTCGGCGTGCCGTACTTCGGGCTCAGCCGGCCGACCCGCGACGGAATCTGCCGGGTCGTGGCGAGCGTCGACGAGAGCCGAGCGACACCGAGCATCGCACCGTTCGTCCCTACCGCCAGCGTGGTCGCAGCGAGGATCGCGACGACGACGCGCGCCGCGTCAGACAGCCAGGCGGGTTCGAGCAGCGATGCCAGCCACGCGACCGGTGCGGCGAGGTGGTTCGGATCCTGGAACGTCTCGCGGTGCGCGCCGGCCAGCGCTCCGGCCAGCACGAGCGACAGCATCGTCCCGGTGCCGAGCACGAGCAGGAAGCGGGCCCGTTTGGCTTTGGGCAGCGTCGTCTCGCCGGCGAGCGAGGCCGCCGTTTCGAAGCCCGTCACCGCGACGACGCCGATCGTGGCCGCGAACACGACGTCGCGCAGGCTGACGCCCGCCGTGAACTCGATCAGCGGCAGCCCCTCGCTGATCGCTTCAACCAGCAGCGCTCCGCCGACGAACGCCAGCACGACGGCGTCAGCCGCCAGCAGCAGACGGATCCCGATGCCCTTGGCGAGGTTCGGGCCGCGCGCGTTGCGCAGGCCGACGACCACGATGGCGCCCACGCCGAGGAGCGTCATAAGCGCAGTCTCGTCGGAGATCGACGGCGCGACCGCCAGCACGTAGCCGGAGAACGCCTCCGCCCCGATCGCCGTGAGCAGCAGCAGATCGAGCACGACCGCCCAGGCAGCGACGAAGCTCGTGGGCTCGTCGAAGGCGAGGCGCGCGAAGCCGCTGGCGCCCGGCGTGTCGGTGAGCCGGTTGCCCTGGGCGTCGCGCAGGCCCGTCAGCTCGGTATAGCTCAGGGCCGTCAGCGCGACGAACACCGCGACGATGAACATCGCGACGGGCGCCAGGCCCGCGGCGCTGTCGGTGACGACGCCGATCGTGGCGTAGATCGTGGTCGCCAGGCCGGCCCAGGCGATGCCGCCGAGGCGGGTGAACGCGTAGCGCGGGTCGACGTGGAGCTCAGGGCGCTTCATCGGTTGCGCGACCTCACGCTGATCAGCCGCAGCCGCATCACGCCGGCCGCCAGGAACAGCGCGCCAACGAGCACGCCGTACGAGCCTGCCCCACCGCCGCCGGCGAGGGCCAAGACGATCATCAGGAAACCGAGCACCGCCGTGGCGCCAGCGAGCACGTGGACGATGCCGAACCGCGGGGTCATGAGGCGCTGTCTCCGCGGTGCGGCGCGGCGTGCACCATCTCCGGCTCAGGCGAAATGGTGCGGCCTTCGGGTGCAGGCGTGTCGACGATGATCCGGCAGGGCCGCTCGGCGAGGACCGTCTCCAAGGCGCGACCGAAGCCAGAGCGCGTGGCCCCGCCGCGCGGCACCGACAAGATGACGGCGCGGGCACGGGTGTTCTTGGCGTGGTCGACGATCACGCGCCCTTCCTGCCCTGAGCGCACCGGCACGATCACGCCGTGCGCCCGCCCGCGGGTGATCAGCTTGGCTTGATCGAGAATCGCGCGGGCCTTGGCCCGCAGCTCGGGGTGGTTGGCGTCGAGCGGCGAGGAGTTCGGCACCTGGATCGTGACGAGCACCTGGATCGCGCGGCCTCGCCGCGCCGCGAGGCGTGCGGCGGTGGCGAGGGTGTCTTCGTTGAAGCGCGCGGCGTCGAACCAGACGATCACCGATTCGTACTCGGTCTCGCCCGCGATGACCGGCTTCGGGATGTCGACTTTGACCGTGGACCTCAGATCCAGGCCCATCCGGCGCCGCGCGATCGGGTACGCGATCGCTCCGACGAGCAGCCAGGCGAACCCCGCGTACGAGATCCCGCCGAGGTTGCGCGCTGCGACGACAAGGAACGCGCCGCCCGTGCCGAGGAACCCGATCACGGCGAGCAGCGGCAGCTCGTAGGAGCCGATCTTGATGTTGAACGGCGAGCTGTAGGGCCGTTCGACGTCGCGCTTGATCCATCGCAGGCGCAGCAGCGCCGCGTGCGCGATGGTGAACGACAGCATCGCGCCGAACGCGTAGAGGTTGCCGAGGAACGTCGCTTGGCCCGGCAGGATCGGGATGATCGCGATCCCGCCGAAGATGATGATGCCCATCCACGGCGTGCCGAACCGCGGGTGCAGCGCGATCAGCCGCTTGGGCATCTGGCGGTGCGTCCCCATCGAGTACACGAGCCGCGAGAGTCCGATCAGGCCGGCGTTGGCGGCCAGGAACAGGATCGTGGCGCCCAGCAGGCCGACGTAGAGCTGCAGCGGCTCGTTGAGGAACCCGACGTCGATCTGCTCGACAACGCCGAGGATCGGGTCGCCCTGGAAGCCGCCCTCCTCCTCCGGCAGACCGAGCTTGGTGACGAACTCGCCGCCGTCGTCCTGGAGCACCGGCAGCGCCGACAGCGCCACGGCCGGCAGCGTGAAGTAGATCGCGAACACGGCGATCTCGACCCGCTTGATCGCCGCCGGAATCGACTTCGTCTCGTCCTTGGCCTCCTCGGCCATGTTCGAGATCGTCTCGATGCCGGTGTAGGCAATCATGCCGATCGGGATCGCCAGCAAGAACTGGCTCCAGGTGGGCGCAACGCCCCACTGCACGTTCTCAGCGAGCACCTGCGGGTCGAGGACCAGCACGATGCCGGCGACCACGATCACCAGCTGCGTGATGAAGTCGACGACGGCCAGCGACACGTTGAGCTTCGCCGACTCCTTCGTGCCGATGACGTTGAGCAGCATCAGCAGCAGCACGGTGATGACGCCGCCGATGATGTCCCACGGGCTGCTCTTGAGCGGCTCCCACAGCACGCCCAGGTAGTGCGGCACGAAGTACGCCGACGTGGAGACCGTGATCACGTACGTGAGCATCTGGCCCCACGCCGCGACGAACGCCGCGTACTCGTTGAACGCGTGCCGCGCGAAGCTCGACGAGCCGCCCGCCTCCGGGTACATCGACGTCGCCTCGGCGTAGGTCGCCGCGGTCGTGAAGAAGAACGCGCCCGTGATCAGGAAGACGATCGGCGTGAGCCCCAGCGCGTAGCTCGCGACCAGGCCCAGGGCGTAGTAGATCGACGACCCGACGTTGCCGTACGCCGTGGCGAAGAGCTCGTTGACCCCCAGCACGCGCTGGAGGGAGTGGAGTCGGCGTTCGGCCATCGGCGCTCGCGATCGTAGCGCCAGGGGCGGAAGCGCACTGTGCGGCTGGTGGGGCCGCTCAGCTTTAAGTCAGGGAACGGAGCCGCGGCGCGCCCGACGCGCCGCAAACCCAGGCGCTAGGTCAGCGAGCGCGCTGCAGCATTCGAGGCCCGAACGCCGCGTCGCGGTAGTACAGGCGCTGGCCAGTGAACGAAACCGCGAGGTCGCTCGGCCGCGACGCCGTCGCAGTCTGCTCGGCCGGCGTCCACCAGCGCAGGCTGCTGCTCGTCGCAACCGCGAACGAGCTGAGACCGCCGAGCGGGCTCGACCCGACGACCGAAGACGCGCGGGTCGTGAAGTCGATCGTGGGCCACCCGTAGCTCGGCGACAGAAGGCGCACCCGGCGTACCTCGGGGCGGTCAGCGAACTTGGCCGAAACGAACAGCCCTCCAGGCGTGCTCGCCAGGACACGAAGCTCCTTGGCACCGCCAGGCGCCAGCACGATCGTCTCGAGCGTCTTGCTGTGGTCGGTCACGATGATCCTCGCGGCGTCCTTGCCGCGTACCCGGCGAGTCCGCAGCAGCTCGAAGCGCAGGCCGTTGCTGCTCGCGGCGAGGTCGGTCCGCGTTGTCCGCTTGTTCGACGGCCGGCGGCTCGGCAGCGCAAGCTTCGTTTCCTTGAGCGCCGGGTCAGGAGTGAGCTCAGTCGCGCGGACCGGGCCGCTGGCGGGCGTGCGAAAGACCGCGTCGCCTCCGATGGCCGAGTTCCCATAGAAACCGCCATCCGTTCCGGCGACACCAGCGGACGGAGCGACATCGACTACGGCGTCGCCAGCCGATCGAGTCCCGGCGGCATCGCTGATCACTAGTTCGCCACCCTGCCGCGGCTGTTCGGCCGACGTCTGCCATACAGCGCTCGCCAACGCTCCCGTCGGCGACAGGCTCGCCAGGACCGCTGTCGAGCGCGTGCTGGTGCCGCTGAAATCGCGGGCCGCCGTGCCGATCTCCCTCGACGTCCCGGTCGAGAGGTCAATCAGACGATACCGCTGCGAGGAGCCCACCGAGACTTGATTCAGGGTCTCGAGCAGCGCGCGGTCACCGACCAGCCCGCGGACCGTCACGAAGTCTTGCCCGTACTCTCTCTGCAGAGAACTGGCGCCGAGTTGGCGGACGACGGCCGGACCGGAGCGATCGAGCCGGCACGAGAGCACCGGGCGACTCGGCCCTTCAAGGTCGAGCGACGGCACGACGATCCGCCAGCGGGAACTCAGGCCAATGGTGGTCCCGTCGATATCGGCGCAAGCCGTCTTCGTGGAGACCTTGGACTTCGCTGCTGCCGACGCGGGCTGCGCGCCCAGCGCGGCCGGCCCAGTCAGCGCACCGGTGACTGCTAGGACAGCGGTGCGTTCGACGTAGGAACTGAAGCAGCGGGTGGTCATGCGGGCTACGACACGCAAGGCCTTTCAGGGTTGCGGCGCGCCAATGCGCCGCGCTTAGGCCCTTACTGCCCGGGGACCCAGAGCCCGCTGTTGGGGCGCTCGGGCTGCTTCGGCGCTGCCGGCGGCGGCCCTGCGCCCTCGTCGCCAGCGCCCGTGATCGGCACGCCGGTCGGCGCCTGCTGGGCGAAGGCGACCTGGAGCTGCGAGAGCGCCTCCTTGATCTGGCCGGCGCTCTCGCCGAGCGGCTCCTCGATCAACGGCAGCAGGCGGCGGATCGACTCGATCGCGAGGGCGAGCTGGCCGAGGTCCTTCTCCTCGTCGGGCACGTCGACCAGGCCGCCGCGGCGGGCGCCCAGGTTGATCAGCGAGACGATCGTCTGCGCGATCACGTCGCCGACGTGGACCTGCGAGAGCTCGGCCTCGAGCGCGGCGCGGAGCTCCTCTTCGGTGGGCTGCTGGTTCTGATCCATGGTGAGTCCTCGGGTTAAGCGGGTGAGCCCTGGCGGTAGGTGCGCATCGTCTGCTCGACCAGTCCAGCGTAGACGTCGCGGTGGCTTGCGCCGTCGGCCAGCAGCGCCTTCTGCCACTGCGCCGACGTCGCGCCGAGCGCGGGCACGTCGAGCTGGTGGGCGGCGCGGGCTGGCGCCGTCCACTCCAGCAGACGCTCCTCGATCGACGCCGACGGGTACGTCTCCAGTCGGTCCAGGTCGATCATTTCGCCGTCGAGGCCGTACCGGATGGCGCGCCAGAGGTTCTCTTCGACCATGCGCGGCGCGGGGTCGACGAACGGTACGCCTTCGTCGTGGTCGGCGACGGCCTGGGCGACGCACGCCACGATCATCGACGCGAGCGCGTTGCCGCGGGCGGCGTCGGGCTGGGCGTCGCAGATGCGGACCTCGACGGTGCCGTTGCGCAGGTGCGGACGGATCGACCACCACACCTGCGTGGCCTCGATGATCGAGCCGAGGCGCTGCAACGTGAGCAGGTAGTCCTTGTAGGTCGCCCAGTCGCCGTAGGCGTCGGGCACGCCGCAGCGCGGGAACGTGCGCGTGAAGGTGAGCGTCCGCGCCGAATGCAGGTTGGTGTCGTGGCCCTCGAGCAGCGGCGAGCTCGCCGACAGCGCCAGGAGCAGCGGCAGCACGGGTCGCAGCCGGTCGCAGGCGGCGACGGCGCGATCGGTGCCGTTGACGCCAACGTGCACATGGAGCGAGAAGGTGTTGTTGCGCCGGGCGACGTAGCCGAGGCCGTCGACGACCCGGCGGTAGTGCTCGGTGTCGATGTTGCGCTGCTCGCGGTAGTCCGCCCACGGGTGCGTGCCGATCGACGCCAGCGCGGTCTCGTGGCGCTCGGCGTGGGCGATCAGCCGCGCGCGGTGGGCGCTCTGCTGGGCGATCGCGTCGGCGAGGTTCTCGCCGCGGCCGGAGATGATCTCCAGCTCCGAGCAGATCAGCTCGCCCGTGATCTGCGCCCGCAGCGCGGGGTCCTCGGTCTCGGAGGCCGCAACGAGCGGCTCGAACCGCGGCACGAGGTCGAGCGTCGCCGGGTCCAAGAGGGCGAACTCCTCCTCAAGGCCGACGGTCAGATCGGTGCTCGAGGCGAACGTCGCCTCGGCGACGTCCATGTCGAGCGACGCGCCGACGCGGGGCTTCTCAGTGGCTGGGTCGGCGCTCACGCGAGGTAGAAGTAGAGCGCGTGCAGCAGCTCGACGGCCGGCGACGACGTGTGGACGATCACGCCCGCGGGCACGTCGACCAGGCCGCCCGAGTAGTTGAAGATGATCTTCAGGCCAGCCTCGACGAGCTGGTCGGTGATGGCCTGCGCCGCATCGCTCGGCACCGCGAGCACCGCCACGACGATCTGCTCGGCCACGATCGCCTCCGACAGCGCCGTCATCGGCAGGATCTTGACCCCGGCCAGCTCCGTCCCGGCCTTCTCGGGGTCAGCGTCGATCACCGCGCGGATCTGGAAGCCATGGTCGGCAAACAGGTCAGACGATCCGATCGCCCGGCCGAGGCGGCCAGCGCCCACGAGCATGATGTTGATCTGTTCGCTCGTGCGCAGAATGGCCTGGATCTGGTCGATCAGACCGTCGACCGAGTAGCCCACGCCCCGCTTGCCGAACCGCCCGAAGCCGGAGAGATCGCGGCGGATCTGCGTCGCGTTCACGTGCGTGTAGTCGGAGAGCTCCTGCGACGAGATCGTCTCGCGGTCGAGCTTGCGGGCTTGCGTGAGCACCTGCAGGTAGCGCGAGAGCCGCGCGGCAACGCCGATCGAGAGGCGTCGATCTGAGGGGCCCCCGTCCTGACGTGGGGGCTGCGTCGGCGTATCGCGCACAGCGGCGAGTCTAGGCGACCCGCCCCCGGGACCGGGGACAGGCTCCGTCAAGGCTCGACCCGCTCCGTGGCGAGTGCGGTGCGGACAGCGGCGGACTCGACGAACAGCGTGCAGACCTCGGCGCCGTCGACAAGCACGACCGGGATGCGCTCCAGGTGGGCGCGCAGCAGCGCGTCGTCCTGGTCGATGTCGACCTCTTCGACCACCGCGGCGAACTCGGCTGCGATCGGCGCAAGCTCGGCGAGCGCGTCCTCGCAGAGGTGGCAGCCCGGGCGCGAGAGGACCGTGATCCGCGCGTCGCTCATCGGACCGGCCCCTGGCCGGTGCCGTAGGCGTCGAGCGACAGGTGCGCGGGGTAGGCGACGGCGTCGGTGGCCTCGGCCGCGATGCCGATCATGGCCGCGTTGTCGGTGCAGTACTCCCGGTCGGGAATCGAGAGCCCGCACCCCAGCTCAGCGAGCGCAGCGCGCAACGCGCCGCTCGCTGCCACGCCGCCGCCGATCGCCACATGCTCGATACCGGTCGACGCGAGCGCCCGACGGATTCGCAGCACGAGCGTTTCGACCACCGCGGCTTGATACGACGCCGCGAGGTCGGCGCGCCGCGCCTCCAGCTCCTCTTCCGAGAGGTCGCGGACGACGTAGAGCAGCGCCGTCTTGAGGCCCGAGAACGAGAAGTCGAGTCCTGGGACCTTCTCGCTGCGCGGCAGCGTGTAGGCCGCCGGATCGCCGCTGGCGGCCAAGCGCTCGAGCGCGGGCCCGCCTGGGTATCCGAGGCCGAGGAGCCGGGCGCCCTTGTCGACGGCTTCGCCGGCGGCATCGTCGAGCGTTCGGCCGAGGATCTCGATGTCGGCCAGCCGGGTGCCGTCGGCGCGGGCGAGCAGCGTGTGCCCGCCGGACGCGACGAGCACGAGGTGCGGCCGGCCCTCCGGCGGGGGCTCAGCCGCCAGCCGGCCAGAGAGCAGGTGGCCGTGCATGTGGTCGACGGGCACCACCGGCAGCCCGCCCGGAGCCGCGAAGGCCTTGGCGGTCTGCAGGCCGCACAGCAGCGACCCGACCAGTCCTGGGCCGCGCGTGACCGCGACGCGCTCGATCGCGCCGGCGTCGACGTTGGCGGTCCGCAGCGCGTCGGCCATCACCGGTCCGATCGCCTCGACATGCTGGCGAGCCGCCAGCTCAGGCACCACGCCGCCGTAGGCGTCGTGCACGCCCTGCGACGCGATCGCGTTGCTCAGCACGCGCTCGCCGTCGAGCACCGCCACGCAGGTGTCGTCGCAGCTCGTTTCGATCGCCAGCGTCAGGGTCATCCCGCAGCCGCCTGTCGCTCGTCGCTTTGGGCGTCGTCGTCGTGGTCCTCGGCCTCGGCGGCCGCCGGTCTGACGACCGACGGGTCAGGCCCCAGCGACGCCGGGGGCGGCGAGTTCCAACGCTTGGCTTCGGCGAGGTCCGGCGACGGCACGTCGTCGAACGACCCCCGACGGGTCCCGGGCGTGCGCCACATGACGAGCGCGTCCTCGCCGTCGTCGGGGTAGTACGCGCGGCGGCGACCGGCAACCAGGTAGCCCTCGGAGGCGTAGAGCGCGAACGCCGCTTTGTTGCTCGGCCGCACTTCGAGCGTGAACCGCGCGCGGCCCGCGGTCGCGCCGTCGAGCACGTCGTGGAGCTCGACGAGCAGCGCACGGGCCAGCCCCTGGCGCCGGTAGGTCGGGCTCACGGTCACGTTCATCACGTGCCACTCGTCGGCCTGCGGCGAGCACACCACGTAGCCCGCCAGCCGGCCGTCGACGCGGGCGCCGAGCGCCACTGACTCCGGCCGCGTGAGCTCGAGGACGAACATCGCCACCGACCACGGCGTCGAGTAGCTCGCGCGCTCGACCGGCATCACCTCGGCCAGCTCGGCCACGCGCAGCCGCTCGATCTTGATCGCGCCCGCAGACATCACGAAGCGGAACCCGTGGCGGCGCCAGAGGCCGCGGCGGCCCTTGCAGCCGCTTCGCGCTCGGCGGTGGGAACTGCGTCGGGACGCCGCCCGTAGGC
The DNA here is from genome assembly GCA_023429855.1 of Actinomycetes bacterium. Classification (GTDB taxonomy): domain Bacteria; phylum Actinomycetota; class Thermoleophilia; order Solirubrobacterales; family Solirubrobacteraceae; genus JAGIBJ01. Next base: position 28 of record JAEZDB010000030.1, on the reverse strand, counting down.
CGGGCGCACCGCGTCGGCGGGCTGCGGC
>JAEZDB010000512.1 GCA_023429855.1 Actinomycetes bacterium | reverse complement strand
CGCGTGGACCGCCTTCAAGGTCGGCGCGCTCTCCTACGGTGGTGGATTCGTGATCATCCCGCTGATGCAGGCCGACGCCGTCGACGTGCACGGCTGGCTGACTGAGGCGCAGTTCCTGACCGCCGTCGCGATCGGCCAGATCACGCCGGGGCCCGTCACCAACACCGTCGCGGCGGTCGGCTGGTCGGCCGCCGGTGTGCCCGGGGCGCTCGTCGGCGGTCTCTTTGCGTTCGGCCCGTCGGTGATCGGAATCGCCGCCGCCGGCCGGCACTTCGAGCTGGTCCGCCGCAGCGCCGGCGCTCAAGCGTTTCTGCTCGGCAGCGGCCCTGCGGCCCTCGGCGCGATCCTCGGGTCCGCAGTCCCGCTGGCGATGGGCCTCCACGAGACGTGGCAGTGGGTGGTCCTCGCCGTCGCTGTGCCCGCGCTGCTCTCGCGGAAGGCGCCGCTGCTCGCCGTCCTCGCGGCGGCAGCGGTCGCGGGGCTGGCCGCATTCGCGTTCGGCGCCCCGATTCCGCGCTGACCGCGTAGACCTCCCTGCCGGCGCCGCTGCGTGCCCGACCGCCGCCCGGTTTGGCGGCTGGCGGCTCGCGGAGGTGGCACACTGCTTCGGTGAGCGCTGCGGTGGGCACCGAACAAGGCCTGGCGGCCGACGCGCAGCGCCGCCGCGACCTGATCGTCGTCCTGCGCTTCTCCGTCGCGGCCGCGGTCGCGACGATCGCCCTGAAGACGGGCGCCTGGGTGGTCACCGGGTCGGTCGGCCTGCTGTCGGACGCTGCGGAGTCGGTCGTGAACCTCGTTGCCGCGCTCGTGGCCCTCGGCGTGGTGCACTGGGCCTCTCGCCCGCCCGACGAGGACCATGCCTTCGGCCACGACAAGGCCGACTACTTCTCGGCTGGCTTCGAAGGCGGACTGATCCTGCTCGCCGCCGGCTCGATCGCGATCGCGGCGATCGAACGCCTCCTGAACCCGCACCCGGTCGAGGCGATCGTCGTCGGCCTCATCGTGACCGGCGTCGCGACGGTGCTCAACCTCGTGATGGCCCGGCGCCTCATGGCCGTCGGCCGCCGCCACGGCTCAGTCGTGGTCGAGGCCGACGGGCAGCACCTGATGACCGACGTGTGGACGTCGGTCGGTGTGGCCATCGGCGTTACCGCGGTGGTGGTGACCGGCTGGGACTGGCTGGATCCCGTCATCGCGCTCGTCGTCGCCGCCAACATCCTGCGGACCGGTTGGCGCCTCGTGCGCCGATCAGCCGACGGGCTGATGGACCGCGCACTCGAGCCGGAGGAGCTCGCACGGATCGACCGCGTGCTTGCGGGGTTCTCCAGCGACGAGGTGCAGTTCCACGCGCTGCGCACGCGCCGGGCGGGCCGACGCGCCTTCGTCTCCTTGCACCTGCTCGTCCCGGGGGGCTGGAGCGTGCAGCGGGGGCACGACCTCGCCGAGCTCGTCGAGGCGGCGCTCGACGACAGCCTTGAGGGCCTGACCAACATCTTCACCCACCTCGAGCCGCTCGACGACCCGGTGTCGCAGGAAGACATCGAGCTCGACCGCGCGCGTCGCGCCTGATCGCCCGACCGGAGTGCCGGGCCTGGGCGCGACGCGGGTGCGTCGCGGCGGGGTTGGGAGAGGGGGCGGGGCGCTGGGGGAGGCGCCCCGCGCTCTCCTGTGCCGCCACTATGCCGAGAATGGCGCGAGGACACAACTTTCCTGGACATCCATCCAATTCCTTACGTCGAGGCGTCTGGCCGACGGGCGCCGACGAGCGCAAAGCAGGCGTGCCCGCGGTTGCGACCACGTCGGACGTCGCCTGCGGCCTACGATGTGCGGTGTGGCGACGCGCGACACCGCAGACTCTGAGTTCCCGGACGCGGACTACCGCACGCACCACGTCGTACGGATCGAACGCCGAGAGCGGGCTGCGGCGGCGTCGATGCTGGCCGAGGCCTTCCGCGACGACGCCCTGAGCCGCTGGATCTACGCCGATCACCCTGCACGCCTGCGCTGGGTCGAGGCCGACTTCCGCCTCCGGCTTGCCCAGCACGGCCCCGACCGCCGCGCGTTTGCGACCGTCGACGGTGCCGGCGCCTGCGTCTGGGCGGCGCCCGGCCGGTGGAAGGGCCACACGCGCGGCCAGCTGCGGGCCCTGCCTGCGATCTGGCGGGTGATGCTCAACCAGGAGCGGATCGGGGCGATCCAGCGCGAGCTCGACCGCCGGCACCCCGCCATCCCGCACCTTTACCTGGCGCTGCTCGGCGTCGCGGCCGACCGACGTCGCGAGGGCATCGGCGGCGCCGTGCTCGCCCCCACTTTGGTCGAGGCCGACGAAGGCCGCCTGCCCGCGTACGTCGAGGCGGGCAGCTTGGAAGCCGCCGAGTTCTACGGCCGGCTCGGGTTCGACCTTCGCGGCGAGGTCCGGCTGCCGGGCGCGCCGATCGTCTACCTCATGTGGCGCGAACCGGCGTGATCGCCGGCAGCATCTTCGCCGACCTCCGGAGCTTCTTCGCGAGCCTGTCGGACGTGCACCTCGTGCCGTTGCTGGTCGGCATGGCGCTGTTCATCGGCTACCTGTCGCTCCGCGCGCTGGCCTTCCGCAACATCCTGCAGGACGCCTACCCCGACAAGGTCGTGCCGTACCGCCAGATCTGGGGCGCGTACCTCGCGGCCTATGGCTTCAACAACGTGATTCCGGCGCGCGGCGGCGACGTGCTGAAGGTCTACCTCGTGAAGACCTCGGTCCCCGGGGCGACGTACCCGACGATCGGCGCAGCCTTGCTGGTCGAGGCGATCTTCGACCTGTGCGCAGGTGCGCTGGCGGTGGTCTTCGCGATCGCGATGGGCGTGTTCCCGACGCCGCCCTCGTGGGTGTCGTTCGACGCCGTCGACCTGAGTTTCGTCGTCGCCGACGGGCGCCGCGCGCTGTTCCTGCTCACCGCCGTCGCCGTCGGGCTGCTTGTGCTGTTCTCCGTCGTTGCGTTGCGGGTGCGCACATTCTGGGGCCGGGTGCGCCAGGGCTTCGCGGTGCTGCAGGACCGCCGCCGCTACCTTCGGCGTGTGTGGGGCGTGCAGGGCCTCGGTTGGCTTGTGCGCGGCACGGCGTTCTTCTTCCTGCTCCGCGCGTTTGGGATGCCGGCCACCGTCGAGGCCGTGCTCTTCGTGCTGTGCGCCAACGCCGTCGCCGCGATCTTCCCGTTCACGCCGGGCGGTGCTGGCGTCGTGCAGGCGCTGCTGCTCGAGCTGTTCAAAGGCGCGGCGGCCGGCGCGACCATCGCCGCCTACGGCGTCGGCCAGCAGGCGTCGATCGCGATCGTCTCGCTCGCGGTCGGGTTCGGCGCCCTGGTCTACGTGTTCCAGGTGCGCTCGTTCAAAGAGGTCATCCAGCGGGGCAAGGACGACCGAGCGGCCGAGAAGGCTGCCGAGCGCGGCGCAGCGGAAGCGGCAGAGGCGGCCGACATCCACGGCGTCGCCGGAACGGCCGAAGCCGGTCCGGACGACGAGGACTGGCTCTCGGAAGAACTCGCGGAGACCAAACGAGTCGCTCACCTGAGGGCCCGTCGGCGCAGGTTCTGATCGCCCCAGTAGAAGAC
>JAEZDB010000508.1 GCA_023429855.1 Actinomycetes bacterium | reverse complement strand
GGGGGGGGGCCCCCCCACGGTCTGTCGGGGGGGGCCGCCCTAGGCGCGCTCGCGGCGGGGGACCGAGCTGGTGCGGGGGAAACTTCGGTGCGAACGACCGCGGGGTCGATCGCGCGCGCAACGCGGCCGAACCGGCGCGCGCTGCGTCGGTGTGGCTAGGCCGCGAGCTGCCCGTCGCTGAAGCTGGCGACCGGGAAGTCCGGCGCAGCAACGGCGCGGTCGCCGCCGGCGTTGCGGGCCTCGGCCATGGCCTGGGCGGCGTTCTCCCACGGGCGAGCGACGAGCGCCGACGAGATGCCGACGCTGACCGTGACCGGGTGGCCCGTGGCGGGCGTGCGGGCCGAGACGGCGGCGACGACACGGCGAGCGACGCGCTGGGCATGCAGCGTCGGCGTCGTCGGCAGCAGGATGCCGATGGTGTGGTCGTCGACGCGGCCGATGATGTCGCTGGCGCGCAGGCGGGGGCGGATCAGGTCGCTGACGATGCGCAGCGCGGTGCCGAGCTCGCTCCGCTTGGGACGGGTGAACCAGTCGATCTCAACGAGCATCAGCGACGACGACGGCAGCTGGCGCGCGGTGCCCTCGTCGACCCACATCTTCACGACTTTGCGGAACGCCGACGGGGTCAGCGCGTCGGTGTAGAGGTCGGGCGTGGAGGCGGCGTCATCGAGGACGATCGACAGTGAAGACAGGTGGCTCATGGCCAGACTCATCGGGCGCCGATTGTGTGCCCAACAGCACCAATCGGACAGTGGTCCAGTGAGTAATTGGTATGGGCGTATTGAGCGGCCGTGCGCCGCGCTGGGCCGTCTGGCCTAGGCCGCTCGCGTCAGCGCCCGAGAACGCGGGCTGCCACCGAATCGCCCGCCGCCGCGCGGGAAATTCTTACATTGAGCGAGCGGCAGGCCAGTTAGTTGGCCGCGGGCGTGCTGCCCTCGGTCTTCGAGCCGTCCTGCTCGAAGCCCGCGGTGTTGAGCTCGAGCTGGATGTCGTCCTCGCCCTCGACCTCGGTGAGGGTGAGCGTCGCGTTCGTGAGGTTGATCGGCTCGCCGACTTTGAGTTCGATCTCCTGGCCGGCGAGCTTGACCTTGGCGGTGCTGCCGGAGGCGCTCACGAGCTCGATGTTGCTGCCGCCTTCGCCGCCGAGCGTCGTGGTCGCGCCCGCCCCCGAGAGGTCGATCTCGCACTTCCCGCCGCTGCAGGACTGCGTGTTAGAGGTGCACGCCGCGAGCGTGAGCGCAGACAGCGCGATGGCGGCGACGGACGAAAGGACGCGAAGCATAAGCCCCAACCTAAGCGCCCGAGCGGCGCCGCGCCAGTCTCTTCGTGGCTCAGGCCAGGCCGGCGGCGCCGTCGGCGTCGGGCTCGTCGGCGGTCGTCGTGTAGCGGTTCGGCGCGACGACCACCCGGTCGCCACCGGCGATCCGGGCATCGCGCAGCGCCTGCAGCGCCGCGAGCCACGGTTCGAGGTTGCCGGCACCGGAGACGCCGATCGTGGCAGCAAGCTGGCCCCGCTGCGCGCGCGTGCTGCTGCGGAAGGACTCAAGGATGCGCTCGGCCGCGCGTGTGCCCTGGTCGACGGGGGTCGACGGCAGGAGGACGCCAAGGGTGTCGTCGTCGACCCGTCCGCAGATGTCGGTGGCGCGCAGCAGCGTCTGGACCGACTTCGCGAGGTCGAGCAGCAGCGCCTGGTCGGGCCGCTCCGCGAGCGGCGCGCCGGCCACGCCGACCTGGACCATCAAGAGCGTGGTCGCGGGGCGCCGTGCGTCGCCGCCGCCGACCCAGTCGTCGACCTTGCGTTCGAAGGCCTCCCGTTTGAGGAGACCGGTGGCCAGGTCGCGGGTGTCGAGGACTTCGCGGACGGCAGTGATCAAATTGGAAATCCTGCCCATGGCCTGATCATCGGCCATCCTGCGGCGGACTTTCACTCTCGTGTGACCGGTAACCCAAAGAACCGGCACGCTGGGCGGCTTTGAGCGTGTCGAGCGCCCGCGATGCACCAGCGCCCGGCCCGTTGCCCAAGCGTGTCCGGGGCGGCCGAGAGGGCCTGCTGCAGAGGGGTTCATCAGGCGGCACCCCTGAGGTGACCGTCTGGTAGGTAACATCGCGCCCGTGTTTAGCAAGGTCCTGATTGCCAACCGGGGCGAGATCGCCATCCGCGTCATGCGCGCGTGCGAGGAACTGGGCATCGCCACGGTCGCGGTGTACTCCGAGCTCGACCGCGACGCCCTGCACGTGAAGCGCGCCGACGAGGCATACCTCCTGGGGCCTGGTCCGGCGGCTGAGAGCTACCTCAACGTCGACAAGATCGTTGAAGTCATCAAGGAGTCCGGTGCCGAAGCGGTGCACCCGGGCTACGGCTTCCTCTCCGAGAACGCGGCGTTCGTCGAGCGGCTCGAGGCCGAAGGCATCACCTTCATCGGCCCGCCGGCCTCCGCGATCGACGCGATGGGCTCCAAGACCAAGGCCCGCGAGCTGATGCAGGCTGCCGGCGTGCCGATCGTGCCCGGCACCACCGAGCCCACTGAGACCTACGAGGACGCGCTGCGTATCGCCAAGGAGGAGATCGGCTTCCCGGTCGCCGTCAAGGCAGCCTCGGGCGGCGGCGGCAAGGGCTTCCGCGTCGCGCTCGAAGAGAAGGACCTCAAGGACGCCTTCGAGGGCGCCAGCCGCGAGGGCGAGAAGTTCTTCTCCGACGGCACCGTGTACCTCGAGCGCTACTTGCCCAAGCCGCGCCACGTCGAGGTGCAGATCATCGCCGACAAGCACGGCAACGTGATCCACCTGGGTGAGCGCGACTGCTCCATCCAGCGCCGCCACCAGAAGCTGATCGAGGAGGCCCCGGCTCCGGCCTGGGTGGTCGACGAGAAGCTCCGCGCGCACATCGGCGAGATCGGTATCAACGCGGCGAAGGCCGTGAACTACGTCGGCGCCGGCACGATCGAGGGCATGCTCCAGGACGGCGAGTACTTCTTCCTCGAGATGAACACCCGCGTGCAGGTCGAGCACTGCGTCACCGAGATGGTGACGGGCATCGACATCGTCAAGCAGGGCATCAAGGCCGCCGCTGGCCTCGAGCTCGACTACACGCAGGACGACGTCGTGCTCCGCGGCCACGCGATCGAGTGCCGCATCAACGCCGAGTCGGCCCCGATGAACTTCGCCCCGACCCCGGGCGCGATCGGCGACTACCTCGAGCCGTCCGGCCCGGGTATCCGCGTCGATTCCGGCGTCGGCGCCGGTGGCGTCGTCTCCCCGATGTACGACCCGATGGTCGCCAAGCTCATCGTGTGGGACGCCGACCGCGAGCAGGCCACGAAGCGCATGATCCGCGCGCTCGAGGAGTACAAGATCGAGGGCCTCACGACCCTGATCCCGTTCCACAAGACGATCATGGCCACCTCGAACTGGGCTGAGGCGTCGACCTGCTCCGAGCTGCTTGAGGACCCGGAGTGGCTCGCCTCCACGGCGCCCGCCGAGCCGGTCGTCCCGACCGACCAAGACGACGCCGAGAACGTCGAGCACGACTACCTCGTCGAGGTCGGCGGCCGCCGCGTCGGCGTCAAGCTGTTCGCGCCGCCGATCGCCGTTGGCGCTGGCGGCCCGGCCGTCGCCGCCGCCCCCAAGGGCAAGCGCGAGAAGCGCAAGTCCTCCGGCAACTCCGGCGACGACGTGAACTCGCCGCTGCAGGGCAACATGTGGAAGGTCGTCGTCGAGGAAGGGCAGACCGTCGAAGAGGGCCAGCTGCTCTGCATCATCGAGGCGATGAAGATGGAGAACGAGGTCAAGGCCCACAAGGCCGGCACCATCAAGACGCTCGCCGCCAAGGAAGGCGAGCCGATCAACTCCGGCGACCTCATCGCGACGATCATCAGCGCCGCCGCCGAGTAGCCACCGCCGCTCCGCGAGCCCCGCTCGCGCCAAGCTGCCGAAGGGCCGTCGCTCCTGCGTGGGGCGGCGGCTCTTCGTCGTTTCGGCGCTTTTCGCTCACCTCGCAAGACAACGCCCGCGAACCGGAGTACGGTCGAAGGGTGGCCTCGTCATCGGATCATCCGCTTCCGGCGAAGGTCGCCGGGCTGGCGATCCTCGTCGTGCTGGTCGGGTGCGCGATCGCCGTCGGATCGCTGTGGGCACCCTGGGCCGTGCCGAACGGATGGGACGAGGGCGTGGTGCCGGCCGAGTCCGGCTGGGCATGGATGGCCTACGGCGACGTGCTGCTGGTGGTGACCGCGGTGATCGTGGTCGCCGCGGTAGTGAGCATCTGCCGCGCTCCAGCTCGCCACGGCGTGGCGCTCGGCATCGGCTCGGTCGTGCTCCTCGCCTGCGCGATCTTCGGTGCGCTGGTGGTCGCAGCCCTGACGACGGTCACCTTCGCCGACTTCGACACCGTCGACTACGACGTCGGCCGCGGGCCCGTGTACGCCGTCGCGGGCCTGCTGGTCGCGGTCGTCGGCGTGGTCATCGCGATGGTCAGTGCTGCGCCGCGCGACCGGTCGCCCCTCGCCCACCCGGGCTGGCACCTGCCGCATCCCTTGCGGCATCCGCATACTCACGGTATGTAATTCGGAGGTCGGCTGCTGGGCGCGGGGCGCCGGGCTTGGCAGGGTGGTTTCCACACCACGCACCTGCTCTCACTCTTCGCCGCCCGCCATGTTCGACTTCTCGCCCCAGACGCTCATCGTCTTCGCCACCGCTATCGCGGTCGGCCTCATCACCGCCGCGCGGCAGCCGGGCGGCATCATCGCCGCCGTCGGCCGTAACGCCGCCGGCTTCGCCGTGCGCGGCGCAATCGGGCTGGCCATCTTCGCGGCGGTCTACGCCTACGCCACCTCCGATCGCGGCGGCGCGACCCTAGGCACCAAAGACCCGCTGGAGCAGGCGAAGGTCGGCCACGACCTACGGCACGAAGACCCTCTGACCTTGCCCTGAGCCGGCGCC
>JAEZDB010000447.1 GCA_023429855.1 Actinomycetes bacterium | reverse complement strand
AACCTATACCCCCCCCGGCGGGGGGGGGGCGGGGCCCTTCGTGGGTCAGAGCCGAGTCGCGGCCGCTTACTGCGTCACGCGGACCGTGAGGGCGGCGCGGCGGTTCAGGCGGCGCGTTTCCTCGCGGCTGTTGTCGTGCTTGGGCCGCTCCTCGCCGTAGCTCACGGTGCGGATACGGTCGGCGCCGACGTTCCGCGAGCTCAGGTAGTCGCGCACCGAGTAGGCGCGGCGTTCGCCGAGGGCGAGGTTGTACTCCGCCGTCCCGATGTTGCAGGTGTGGCCTTCCACCTCGATGCGGAGCTCGGGGTTGTCGGTCAGCGCCTTGATGGCTTCGTCGAGGATGCGCGTCGCCTCCGGCCGCAGGGTGTAGCGGTCGAAGTCGAAGTGCACGTCCTCGAACGTGTAGTCCTTGATGGCCGGGCGCACGACCTGGATCGTCACCGTATCGGTCACCGTGCCGCCCTTGCCGTCCGACACCGTCACGGTTGCCGGCACGGGCCCTTCCTGCATGGGCGCGGTCCACAGCGTCTCGCGGTCGGCACCGTTGGCGAACGAGCCGGCAGGCGCGGACCACTTGTAGGTGAGCGGGTCGTTGTCGGGATCGTTGGCGTCGGCGGTGACCGTCGAGCTCTTGCCCACTTCGACCGTGCACGGGTTGCAGCGCGCCTTCACCGTTGGCGGACGGTTCTCCTGCACGGCGGGGGGCGGCGGGGGCGGCGGCGGCGGCGGGGCGACGTAGACCCGGGCGCCGGGGTGGAAGCCGATCCGCAGCTGGCCGCTCAGGCGATCAGCCGTTTCCGATTCGTACGCGCCGAACTTGTCGCGCGAGTCGTGGGCGAGTGCGTACACGAGGCCGCCGCCGACGAAGAAGCCGCGGTCGCTGATGTAGGTCAGTCCGAGCGCCGCGTCGAGCGGGCTGCGCAGCGAGAAGATGCCGTCGCTGGTGCTGCCGTCAAAGGCGGTCAGACCCGTGGACGAGATCGTGTCGTCGAAATACTTCTCGCCGAACAGTTCCGCCGTGAAGCGGAGCCCGCTGCGGCTGGGCACGCCGAGCCCGACGCCGTAGCGCAGGCCGTTGCTCTGGTTGCTCTGCTCGGCGTCGGCGCGGAATGCCCCGCCCACGTAACCGGAGAGGTCGGCGCGCTCGTTGATTTCCTTGCTCAGGATGTAGTCGACGAAGAAGTCGGCCTGACCCGAGCTCGTGCCTTTGTCGGTGCTGCCGGTGGGCAGCTTGGCCATGGCGCGGATGGCCATGGCGAGCGGCGCCTGGTCAGCCTGCGACAGCAGGTTCACCTTGCCGCCGACGTAGATGTCGCCGAACGTCGTGCCGGACCAGCCCTGACGGACACGCGGGTAGTCGTTGACCGGGCCACCGGCCTCGTTGCCGGGGATGAAGATCGGCCGGATGTCGCGGTCCACGCGTGTGACCGTCGAGAGCGCCGCGAAGATCTCCGCACGGCCGCCGACGCCGAACCCGAACGTCACCGGCACGAACGAGATGTCGGTGAAGCCTTCCTGCCGGTCGAAGTTCGTGTAGTAGGCGCTGCCTGACCACCGTCCGCGCGGCAGCACCTCGCCGAGTGGCACGAACCAGAGACCGGTGTCGCCCTGGAACGTCGTGGTGGCGGGACGCGTCTCGACGTCCAAAGCGGCGTCGCTGGTCGCCGCCGTGCGCTGCGTGCTGGCACCCTGTGAGGGGGCTGCGGTCGTGCCACCCTGGCCGGTGGTGTCACCACCCGACTGCTGTGCATAGCCTGCGGGCACAGCCAGCCCCAGCGCCAGCGCAGCGGCCAGACCAACCCTGAAAAGGCGTGTCATGTGCGTGTCCTCGAATTCAGCTCAACAACCAACCGAAAGAATGCAACGCCAGCATAGTACCGGCGTGATCCTCACGCGTCAAACCTATCGGTAAGCCGATACGGACGATCGCGCGCGCGTCGCCCACACGTTACCGCCTACCTACGCCTGCAAGATTGCGTCCAGCCCATCCCTGCGGACGGACGGTCCGAGGCGAGGGGCGGGGTCAGTCCCTTACGACGGGAGTGCGCTTCTGGAACACCCACGCCACCAGGATGCTGAAGGCATACAGCACGAACATCGGCAAGGCGAGCAGGAACTGCGACACCACGTCGGGGCTGGGCGTCACCAGCGCCGCGACAACGAAGATGATGAGAATGGCGTACTTCGTGTTCCGCACCAGGAAGCGCGGCGTGACGAGGCCGACGCGGGCCAGGAACATGATGAGCGTCGGCATTTCGAACACCGCGCCCAAGCCAAGTGCCATACGCACGTACAGGGAGAACACGGGCTGGATGCGGGGTGCGAACTCCACGGTGTCGGTCGAGAAACTGGCGAAGAACCGCCACATGGCGGGAAACACGACGTAGTGCGAGAACAGCGCGCCCCCGATGAAGAACACCGTGGACATCCCTACGAACGGAATCGCGAACCGCTTCTCGTGCGCGTAGAGCCCGGGCGCGATGAACGCCCAGATCTGCCAGAGCACCACGGGCAGCGCAATCATCAACCCGACGAGCGCCGCCATCTTCATGTAGAGCATGAAGGCTTCGGTCGGCTCCGTGTAGATCAGCCGCCCGCCGGACGGCAGGATGGCCTGAAGGGGGGCCATCACGAAATCGAAGATGGGATTGATGAAGGCCAGCGAGACGACGAACCCGACCAGCACCGCGAGCAGGGCCTTGATCAGGCGTTGGCGCAGCTCGTCGAGGTGCTCGAGGAACGACATCTTCCCGCCGATCCCCTGTGCCTCCTCCTCCTCGTCGTCATCGATTGGGCGGGGTGGCGGCGGCGCGGGAACGGGCGAGAGCGACATGCGTCAGGGTCGGCCGGAAGAAGAAAACGCAGAACCTAGAGGTTGGCGCCGCGCGGCGTGGTGTCCGCTGGCTGGCCCAGTTCGTCGTTGGCCCGGTCGTAGAAGTCGTCGGTGTCTGCGGTGCTGACGGCAGGCTGCTCGTCGGTGGCCGCCGCCGTCGCTGCCGGCGCGCTTGCCACGGCCGCCGGTGCGGACGACGTCTTCGCGCCGCGGTCGCGCTCTTCTTCGACCCGAATCTCCTCTTCCAGCGAATTGCGCAACTCGTTGGAGGCGCGCTTGAACTCCGCGAGGCTCTTGCCGAGGGACTTGCCGAGCTCCGGCAGCTTGCGCGGGCCGAAGACGATGAGGGCGATGACGAAGATGATCACCAGCTCCGGCATGCCGAGAGAACCGAACATCGTGAGGCTCCTGAGAGGGTCCGGGGAGCGACCCTGAACAGCCGGGTAGTGCTTGGACCAACTTCGATTATGGAGTGCGGGCCACGTGAGGGTCAATCGCCGGCACCCGCCGTCCGCACGGTTGGTCACACGGCGTTTGCCCGCTTCGATCCACGTGGTACGCTGCCAACATGCCCAGAAACCGCGCGCTTCCCGCGGTGTTGTTCGCCGTGGCCGTCTCCGCTCTCGTCGGAGGCGTGCTCGGCCGTCGAGCCCAGGCTACCTCCGACCCCCTCACCGACCGGTACCGCGTGTTCACCGCGGCGCTTGCCGCGATCGAGGAGCAGTACGTGGAGGAGGTCGAGTCCGACCGTCTCGTGTACAGCGCCATCACCGGCATGCTGCAGACGCTCGACCCGCATTCGAGTTTCCTCGACCCGCGTGCTTACGCGCAGCTGCGGGAGCGGCAGGAAGGCCGGTACTACGGGCTGGGCATCAGCATCACGCCACTCGACGGCGACATCACCGTCATGTCCCTGTTCGAGGGGTCGCCGGCCTACAAGAAGGGCATCCGTCGTGGCGACGTCATCGCCCGCATCGAGAACGAAGACACCAAGGGCTGGACGAGCGAGCAGGCGGTCAAGGCGCTCCGTGGCCCCAAGGGCACCGAGGTGCAGCTCGGCCTCCGTCGCCAGGGCTACTCGGAGCTGATCGGGCTCGCGGTGGAACGCGACGAGGTGCACATCCCCACGCTCAAGGGCGTGTTCATGATCGGGCAGGACACGGGCTACATCCGCCTGAACGACTTCTCGGAAACCACCGACCGCGACCTCGGGCAGGCGCTCGACTCCCTCGAAGCGAAGGGCATGAAGCGACTGCTCCTGGATCTCCGCGACAACCCCGGCGGCCCGCTCGACCAGGCCATCCGGGTGAGCGACCGCTTCCTCCCCAAGGGAGATCTCGTCGTCTACACGCGCGGGCGCACCCGCAATTCCGATCAGGACTACAGGGCGTCCGACCCCGGCGACTACGGCGCGATGCCCGTCGTCGTGCTCGTGAACCGGAACAGTGCCAGTGCTGCCGAGATCGTCTCCGGCGCCCTGCAGGATCACGACCGCGCCCTCATCGTCGGCGAGAAGACCTTCGGCAAGGCGCTCGTGCAGTCGGTGTACCGGATCAGCGAAGGCGCCGGCCTCGCCCTCACGACGGCCCGTTACTTCACGCCCAGCGGTCGCCTGATTCAGCGGCCGTGGGACGGCAGCTTCGCCGAGTACCTGACCTACTCCCTGCGCGAGCAGAAGGCCGACGAACCCCATGACCCGGCCAACATGAAGCTGACCGACGCGGGACGGAAGGTCTACGGCGGGGGCGGGATCCAGCCCGACAAGTACATCGCGGGGCCTGTCGAGGGTTTCAACCCGAGCCGCCTCGGCCGCGCACTGTGGGCGCGTCAGATCTTTGCCGACTACGCGCAGCGCTTCACTGCCGCCGGAGACACCCGGATCCGGACCAACGGCGAGACGCGCACCGTCAGCCGCGGGTTCACGGTGGACGATGCGATGGTTGCTGATTTCCGCAAGTACCTGGACACCCGCAAGGTGCGCGTGGACGACGCCTCGTTCAAGGCCGACACCGAGTTCGTGCGGGCGATGATCCAGTACGACATCGATCTGGCGCTGTTCGGCGTCGAAGAGGCCCGGCGCAACCTCGTGGCCCGCGACCCGCAGGCGCAGTTCGCGCTTCAGCAGTTCGACGAGGCCGCGCGCCTGCCCCACCTCGGCGACACGCGGTCCACCGCCTCACGACAGCCCGACCGGTAACCCGACCGGACGGCCGCCATTGGGCCGGACGTCTCGTCCGGCCGCCCTCATTTACGCAGGATCTAGTGGGTGCTATGGGCGCTTGCCCCAATTAGTAGCAGCCTGCTAGACTCGCCCCCGTCTCGACCGCGTCCCGGCTGGACCTTCGCACGCGGTCGGACCGTGCCTGAAATGCGCCTCAATCGAATCGAAATCAACGGGTTCAAGAGCTTTCCCGATCGTGCCGACCTCGCGTTCGACCTCGGCGTCACCGCCATCGTCGGGCCCAACGGCTGCGGGAAGAGCAACGTGGTGGACGCCATCACCTGGGTGCTCGGCGAACAGAGTGCCAAGAGCCTTCGCGGCGAGCGGATGGAGGACGTCATCTTCGCGGGGAGCGACGCCCGCAAGCCGACCCACACCGCGGAAGTGAAGCTCAAGATGAGCGGGGTGATCTCGCGCGTCGGCCTCGACGACCACCCGCAGAAGAAGACCGTCGCCCAGGAACTCGAGGACTCCGTCGAGACGCTCACCGAAGACATCGTGCTCGCGCGCGACGTCGAGGTGTCGCGGCGCCTCTACCGCTCGGGTGAGAGCGAGTACCTCATCGACGGCCACGTTGTCCGCCTCCGCGACGTGCAGGACCTGCTGATGGACGCCGGACTCGGCGTGAAGGGCTACGCGGTCATCGAGCAGGGCAAGATCGGCCAGATCCTGGCGGCCAAGCCCACCGAGCGCCGGCAGCTGATCGAGGAAGCCGCCGGTGTCACCAAGTACAAGACGCGCCGCCGCCAGGCGGAACTGAAGCTGGAAGCCGCGCAGCAGAACCTGACGCGCGTCGACGACATCGTCTTCGAACTCGAGAAGCAGCGGGGATCGCTGAAGCGGCAGGCGGCCAAGGCACGCCGGTACCGCACGCTGCGGGAAGAGCTGCGGCAGTGGGAGAAGCTGCTGTTCGGCCAGAAGTACCAGGCGTTGCAGGCGGCGATGGGCTCGGCCGTCTCCCGTCTCGAGCAGACGCGCGCCAGCGAGGCAGGGCTGTCTGGCCGCGTCGCCGAGGTGGAAGCCGCGCTCGAACGGCTGCGGATCGAGCTTGCCGAGGCCGACGCGTCCGCCAACGCCACGCGGGCGGGGGCGCACGCCAAGGAACTCGAGAGCGGGCGACGGCAGCAGCAGCTGGAGTTCGACCTGCAGCAGGTGCAGACGATCGGCGCGGCGCTCGTCGCCATGCAGGAGGAGATCGCGCGCCTGCAGGAACGCATCGGCCCAGCCCAGGAAGAACTGGACGGACGGCGCACCGGTAGCCAGCAAGCCGACCGGGAGCGCGACGAGGCGGCGGCGCGGGTCAAGGAGGAGGATGTCGCAGTCGGCCGCGCCGGTGCGGAGATCGCGGCGCTCGAACAGGCCGTGGAGAAGGCGCGGAGCGAGCTCTACGCCGGCATGACCCAGGTCAACACCCTGCGCAATGCCATCGAGCGGGCCATCGAGGCCCGCGACCGCATCGCGCAGGAACTCGGCCGCCTCGAGGTGGAGAGCGACGACCTGCGCGTCGAGCAGGAAGCTGCGCTCACCGAGCGGGAACGCGTCAGCATCTCCTTGCGTGAGGTGCAGAGCGCCCTCGAGGAGGTGCGCGGGGCGCGTGCGGCGGCCGAAGCGGCGCTGGGCACGGCGCGTATCGAACGCGAATGGCGCGAGCGCGACCTCCGGACGCGCGAGCGGGACTTGTCCGGCCTGCAGGCGCGCCTGAAGTCGCTCGAGGAGCTCGACGCGGCGCGCGCCGAGTACGGCGAGGGCGCGCGGCTTCTGCTGGCATCCGGCCCCGACGGCATCCCGCATCTCGGTTCGGTGGCCGACGCGCTCGAGGTCGAGGCCGACCACGAGACGGCCGTCGCGGCCTGTCTCGGCGAACTCGTGCAACACGTCGTCGTGCCCGACATGGAGGCGGTTCAGGCGGGGCTGGCGCTCGTGCGGGAGCGCGACGCGGGCCGCGTCGGCTTCCTCGTAGCCGACGACCCTGCGCCCGTCGTGGCACTCTCGTCGGCCGTGGCCGGCGTTCGGCCGCTGCTCGACGTCGTTCGCGTGAACGGCCCTGCCGCCGAGCACGTGCGTGCCGTGCTGCGCGACGCATGGCTTGCCGACTCGTCCTCACAGGCGCGTGAGGCAGCGCGGCTCGTGTCGGGTCCGGTCGTCACGCCGCAGGGCGACGTGTTCCGCGGCGCCAGGCTGGTGTCGGGCGGCGGCAAGGCCGACGCGCGGCAGATTCTCCACACCAAGGGCGAGATCAAGCAGTTGCGGGAGCAGGCCGCGCAGGCGCAGCAGGACCTGGAGCGCCTGTCGGAGGACCTCTCGAGCGCCGACGCGGTGATCACCCGGGTGGCCGGCGAGATTGCCGCGTTGACGGCTGATCAGGTCGCGCACGAGAAGTCGATCGTCGGCTTCGACCTGCAGCTGAATCGCGCGTCCGACGAACGCGACCGCGTGGCACGTCGCATGGAGTTGATCGAGAACGAGCGCCGCCGGGCACAGGAGGAGCGGGGGACGCTCGAGGCTCGCGAAGCGGAGGCGCGTCGGTCGATCGAGGACCTCGAGGTCGAGCAGCAGTCGCTCAGCGACGAGCTCGCCGACGCGCAGCGCCGATTGCTCGACGGACGCGAGCGACAGGCATCGGTGGGACGTCGCGCCGCAGAAGCGCGGGCAACGCACGCGGCGCTCGTGGAGCGTGCGTCGGCGCTCGCGCAGGACGTCCGCCGGCTCGAAGATGCGTCCGCTGACCTGCGGCAGCGCATCGCGACGAGGCAGGCCGAGATCGATGCGTCGGTGACGCGGCGCGGGAACCTCGAACTGTCCATCGACGCCCTGCGTTCCGCCATCGACGACGACCTCGCCGCGCTCGATGAGTTGAAGCGGCGCGTCGTCGAAGCCGACGAGCGTGTCGTGGAGCTGCAGGGGGCCTTCGCCGAGCACGAGGCCGCGGCCCGTGAAGCCCGCCGCGGGCTCGACGACGTGCGGTCGCTATCCACCTCGCTCGAGGTGGCGCGGGCGACCGCCGAGGCCGACCTCGCGCATCTGGCCGAGTCCTGCCGCGAAGCACTGGACCAGAGCCTCGAGGAGGTTGCGGCGGCAGTCGCCGAGATGCTCGAGAACGAGCAGGCCCTGCCGAGCGCGGCCAGTGTGGCCGCGGCCGAACGGGCCGGCGCCGACGATGAGGGCGCTGACGGCGCAGCAGTGGAGGCGGCAGAGGCGGCGTCCACGACCGACGATGCCGGCGAGCAGGCCCCGCCCGTGCTGAGCGCGGAACAGGCCATCGGCAGACTGAAGGCGCGCATCGCCGCCCTCGGCGCGGTCAACATGATGGCGATCGAGCAGTTCGACGAGCTCAAACAGCGCCACACGTTCCTGACGGGTCAGCGCAAGGATCTCGTTGACGCCATCGCCTCCACGGGCGAGGCCATCTCGAGAATCGACAAGACCACCCGCGAACGGTTCTCGGAGGCGTTCGCGGCCGTGAACACGAATTTCGCGGAGATGTTCACGACGCTGTTCGGCGGCGGTCGCGCCGGGCTCGTCCTGCTCGACCAGGACGACGTGCTCGAGAGCGGCATCGACATCGTGGCGCAGCCGCCGGGCAAGCGGCTGCAGAACGTGCAGCTGCTCTCGGGTGGAGAAAAGGCGCTCACGGCCATGGCGCTGATGTTCGGCATCTTCAAGTACCGTCCGAGCCCGTTCTGCCTGCTCGACGAGATCGACGCGCCGCTGGACGATGCCAACATCGGCCGGTTCGTGGAGATGCTGCG
Source organism: Actinomycetes bacterium (assembly GCA_023429855.1). Classification (GTDB taxonomy): domain Bacteria; phylum Actinomycetota; class Thermoleophilia; order Solirubrobacterales; family Solirubrobacteraceae; genus JAGIBJ01. The sequence goes on along the minus strand of JAEZDB010000447.1, from coordinate 245 downwards.
GAGCATGCAGGACCACACGCAGTTCGTCCTGATCACGCACCATCGCAAGACCATGGAGATTGCCGATCGTCTGTACGGAGTGACGATGGAGGAGCCGGGCGTCTCGAAGGTGCTGCGACTCGACCTCACGCACTAGGGGTGACGGCCCCCGCCGGGCAGGGCCCGGCGGCTACGGAAGAACGCGTACGTAGCCGTCACTTTAGAGGTACGTAGCCGTCGCCCCTGGACGACGGACGGTCTCCCGC
>JAEZDB010000312.1 GCA_023429855.1 Actinomycetes bacterium | reverse complement strand
GCACGAGGCGGCGCCCTTCACGTGCCGTCGTCTGAAGCGACCGGACTCGACGAGCCCAGACCGGCAGTGACTAGTTGTCGCCCAGCCCGTCGCGAACGCCGCGGCGGAACTCGTTGATCACCGAGTTCGTGTCGGACGCCAGGGCGTTGAAGGCCGCGACGGCCTCGAGGTACGCCGAACGGACGCCCGCCCGGTCGGTCGCCTTGCCCGCGTCGTCGGCGAACTGCTCGGTGATGGCACCGACCTGCTCACGCAGCTCGGCCGGCAGCTCCTCCTGCGCCTTCTGCACGTCGGCGCGGATGTTGTCGATCGCCTCGCCGGCGTTCTCCGCCGACGTCGCGGTGCGCATCTTGTGCAGCTCCTGGCCGATCTGCTCGCCGGCCTCGCGCGCGTTGTCTTCCGGCGAGTCGCCGCAGCCAGCGGCGAAGGTGACGCAGGCCGCGATGAGGACCGTTCCGATCAGGCGCTTCATGCCGCCGCTCCCGGGTTCTGGCGGAGCTTGTCCGCGGACTTGAGGCCGAAGCCGAGCACGATCAGCGCCACGCCCTGCAGCAGCAGCGCGATCGACACGACGTAGATCAGCGTGATGACGCCGATACCGGGCTGCGCGACGATCGCAATGCCGGCAACGACGCCGATGACACCGAGGATCAGGTTCCAGGCGCGACTCTCGCGGACCGTGATGCCCTTGGCGACCTGGACCGAGCCGCTGACGAGGAACCAGAGACCGAGCGTGAACGCGGCCACGACGACCGACGCGCCGGGGCGCACGAGCAGCACGAAGCCGACGATCAGCGTGAGCACGCCGAGCAGGCCGGAGAGCACGCGCATGAAGGTCGAGCGCGTCTCGTGGCTGAACGCCAGGAGCAGCTCACCGAAGCCGGCGAACAGCAGGTAGATACCGAAGAGCAGGCCGACCGCGAAGAGCGTCGGGGCGGGCCAGACGAGGGCGAGGATGCCGGCGATGATCGCCAGGACACCGACGGTGACCGGAATCCACCAGCGGGTGAACTTCAGGTCGTCGAAATCCGCCTCAAGCGGGGAGGGAGCGGCCGGGGCCGCGGGGGCTGTCATGCGTGGTGCCTTCTCAGGTCGGGGCAGGTTCGCCGCACCCTCCCACAGCTCGCGCGGCGTCGGACAGAGGCGACCGCAGATTCATCACCTGACCGGGGGACACGATCGTGCGAATCACCCCCGAAGGGCGAGGCTGAGGGGGAGGTGGGGGGGGGGCGCGTTTTTTTCTATAAGAACACGCCACGACTCCGTCCGTGTATCGCAGGGTCACGCGCAGCGTCAACTGCGCGCGGCTCCGACGGACCTTCGACGAAAGCTTGAGCGTCCCACTCGTCAGCTTCGTCGATACGGTCTGCCGGCCGGAACCCCGAAGGGTTGCCCGGATGGTGCGCCTCGAGGTGGCTTTGAGCTTGCCACCCGAGACGAAGGTTTTCGCGGTCTTGCGCTTGACGACCGACATCCCCGAGGCGAGCTGCACGCTGACGGAGGCGAGCTTCGTCTTCGACGACGCCGCCTTCGCGCGGAACCGCAGCGCGGGCGTGCCCTTCTTGCGGCCGGTGAGCTTGGCGCTCAGCGCGGCCTTGCGCGCCGTGGCGCCGGCGACGGCGCCTGCGCCGCAGGCGGAGTCGATCGTGCGAGTCGTCGTCGCACCGCTCTGGCCGGTGAGCGCGAAGACGAAGGTCGCCTTGCCCGCCTGGCAGAACAGCTTGCTGACTTTGAGCGCCGAGGTGGCGCCCGGCGCGAACGTGAGCACGAGGTCGTCGATCGGGGCGTCGGGGAGCCGGTCGAGGCTGACCTCGAGCTGCCCGCTGGAGGCGATCTTCACGTGACCCTCGATCCGCGCGCTGAAGCGGCCCTGGATGTCGAGACCGATGCCGGGCAGCGTCTCATCGGGGTACTTCACGAGCACGACGCGGCCGCTGATCGGCTCGTCGAGGATCGCGAGCGTGCCGGTCAGGCTGCCCGTGGTCGCCGCGCCGCAGCCACCACCGCTGCGGAACTCGGCGATCGGGCAGGCACGGCCGATGCGCGCGAGGTCGGCGGCGATGCCGACCGGCAGCGTGACCTTGACCGAGCTCAGCGCCGACTGGTTGCCGGGGAGCGCGACGCGTGTCGTGATCCCCGCGGAGTCGCCGACCTTCGTGCCAGCCGGCAGCGACGCTTCGACCTTCGGTGCGAACGTCAGCGCACCACAGCCGGTCATCTGCGCGTCAGCGCTCGGCGACGCCGTGGTGCCGCGGTCCGACGTGAGGTCGGCTGTGACCTTCAGCGGACCGCAGAACGTGGGGTTCTTCGAGAAGCCGGGGCGGTCGAGCGTGACGGCCATCGAGCGCAGGTTGAGCGGGATGTCGAGGAAGGTCTGCGGCACCTCGGTGGTGAGGTCGAGGCCGAGGTCGCCGGCGCGCAGGTCGATCCGGGCGGCGACGACGAGCTGGCCGAGGTTGACCTCGCCGAACGCGACGGGCGCGACGATCGCCAGTCCGGCGACGGCGCCGGCAGGGCGCTCAGTCAGATAGACGGTGCCCTTCGGCGTCGTGGTCGGGGCGGGACCGACGCCGGCCTGGACGGAGACCGAACCCACACGCGTGCTCTCCGGACAGCTGGCCGCGGCGGCCGCGGCGGCCGCGCACTCCGGCACGCCCTTGAGCGAGGCGAGCATGCCTGGTGCCAGGTGGACCACGGCCTTGCCCAGACGCGCGCTGCGGTCGGGGCGGGCAATGGTGAATGTCGGCACGCCTACGGCGCCGGCCTGCGTCGAAGCGAACGAAGCGGTCAGGCTCGGATCAAAGGCAGCCGGATCGACGCAGTCCTGGTCGATCGTCAGCGACAGCGGCGCGGTACTCGTCGGCGTTGCCGCGCTGGCAGGGATGAGGACGCTCTCCCCCGCACCGGTGCCGCAGCTGCGGGGCGTGGAGGTGACGCCGTGGTCGCCGCCGCGGAAGGTGAGCAGGAACGAGTCGAACGGCACGTCGGGCAGCCCGGAGAGCGTCGTGACGAGGCGGCCCTGGTCGTCGATCGTGAGCTGGCCGAGCAGCTTCACGCGCGGGGCGTCAGCCGCGGTGCCGCCCTGGTCGACGGAGATCATCAGCTGCGGTAGGCGGTTCTTGCCCGTCTGCTCGCCGAGGTAGGCCTGGCCCACGAACGGCGTCTTGAGGTTGGGCGAGACGAACTTGACCGTCGCCGTGGCGCTCGCGGCCGGGCAGGTCGGCTTGGCGTTGGAGCTCAGCGCGAACGCCTCGTTGGAGCAGAGCGGCAGGCCCTCGGGGCCCGAGGCGCCCTGGGCGCCGAGCATCAGGCCGGGCGGCAGCGTGACGACGGACTTGCCGGGGTTCACGGTCGCGATCGTGTCGGGCGTCTTCGAGCGCGCCGGGCGGATGTCGACGATCGTCTCGGTCGGCACGTCGGGGCGCCGCTCGCTCGTCGTGACCGACGCCGTCTGGCCGATCTCGAGCTTGTCGCAGCCGGTCGGCACGTAGGAGCGCGTCAGGCTGGACTTGACGCCGCCGTACGACTCCGACGTGAAGTTCGTGATGGCCTCCTCGCACGAAGACCCGGTGCGGCTGAACGAGCTAGGCATCGTCGGGTGATCGACCTTGGAGCCCCAGAAGCGGAAGCCGAACGTGTCGATCGCGATCGGCAGCTGCATGCCGAGGCCGCTGTCGGCACTGCGTGGTAGACCTTCGGCGACGGCGCGCAGGCCCACGTCGGGCGAGGTGCGCAGCGTGAAGCGCAGCAGAATTTTCGACTTCGGCAGTGCGACGCCCGCGAGCTGCGCGTCGAGCTGGATGCCAAGCAGGCCGACTTCGTTGTTGGTGTGCGTGAGGTTGTAGACGCGGCCCTTCACGTTGAGCGGGATCTCGAGGCCGAGCGCGTCGGCGCGGATCGCGGCCGAGGCGGCACCGACCTGCGTGTTGACCGCGCAGGCAGCAGGCGCGGTCGACTTCGCGGCGAACTTCGCCGCGTCGCACTGCGGCGCGATGTCGACGTTGGCGAGCACGCCGCGCGGCGAGTCGATCACCGTCTTCTTCAGGTCGTCGCCGCCGGGTTTGACCTTGCTGGTGGTGCGCAGCGCGAAGCAGAAGTCGTTGTAGGCCGCAGCTTGGTTGACGCGCGTCGCGCCGCTGCCCTCGGGGTTGCACGAGGAGCTCGCGGTGATCGGGCCCGCGAAGATGCGCTCGACCTTGACGGCGTGCGCCGCCGACGGAGCCACGAGGGCGGCAAGGAGCGCGACCAGGGCAGTGGTCGCTCGGACGGAAGCGTGACGGGAGCGCATGGATCTCTCGGTGAGACGAGGCGGCAGCACAGCGACTCGGGCGCCGGGCAGCCGAGGTCGCGTGTTGGTGACAGGAGGACGGTAACCGCGGAAACCGGTAATAGCAACTACCACTTTCCAATGGCCACTGAACGATGTTCAGCGGTGGGGTCCAGATGGTATCCAGATGCTCGCCCGCGACGCCGCGCCCGAGGGGCAAGGGTTGAACTCGGAAATCTCGGGCCACAACGGCCAACCTTGACACGCTTGTGTCAAGGTTGGCCGTTCGTTGGTAGTCTCACGTGCGTGAGCCGTGATTTTCTTGCCGCAGTTGCCGACCACATCGTCGTCTTCGACGGCGGCATGGGCGCCACGCTCGAGGCGTGGGACCTCTCTCTCGAGGACGACTACAAGCTCCCCGGGCGCGCGCATGAGGTCCTCGTCCTTAACCGCCCCGACATCATCGAGCGGCTGCACCGCACCATGGCCGAGGCTGGTGCAGAGGTCGTCGAGACCGACACCTTCCAGGCCAGCCGCCTGAAGCTCGAAGAGTGGGGGCTCGAGGACCACCTGCGCGAGATCAACGTCGAGGCGTGCCGCATCGCCCGCCGCGCGGTCGGCGAGGACCGCTTCGTCGCCGGCTCGATCGGCCCGACCGGCTTCCTGCCCGCGTCCGACGACCCGACCCTCGGCAAGATCCGCTTCCGCGAGCTCGTCGAGGTGTTCCGCGAGCAGTCCGCCGGGCTGCTGGAGGGCGGCGCCGACCTCATCATCATCGAGACCGCGCAAGACATCCTCGAGGTCAAGGCGGCCGTCTTCGGCGCCCGCGAGGCGATGAAGGAGGCGAACGTCTTCAAGCCGATCCAGACGTCGGTCTCGCTGCTCCCCAACGGCGGCAAGATGCTGCTGGGGACCGACATCGACGCGGTCCTCACTACGCTCGAAGCGCTCAAGGTCGACGTCATCGGCCTGAACTGCTCGACCGGCCCGGGCGACATGCGCGACGCGATCCGCTTCCTCGGCGAGAACGCGTCGGTGCCGATCCACTGCATCCCCAACGCCGGCCTGCCGATCCAGGGCGACGACGGCGAGACGATCTTCCCGGAGACGCCCGAAGAGCTCGCGCCAGCGCTGCGGGAGTTCGTGCAGGACTTCGGGGTCGGCATCGTCGGCGGCTGCTGCGGCACGACGCCGGAGCACATCAAGGCGATGGCCGAGGCCGTTGCCGACCTCAAGCCGAAGCCGCGCCCGAAGAAGCGCGCGCCGAAGGTCAGCTCGATGATCAACGCGATCGACCTGGTGCAGACGCCTGCGCCGACGATGGTCGGCGAGCGCGTGAACTCGCAGGGCTCGCGCGCGGCCAAGGAGATGCTCCTGGCCGACGACTACGACGGCATCCTGCAGGTCGCGACCGACCAGGTCGAGGGCGGCGCCCACGTGCTCGACCTCTGCGTCGCCCTCACCGAGCGGACCGACGAGGACGAGCAGATGCGCGAGGTCGCCAAGCGCGTCTCGCTCACGCAGGCCGCGCCGATCCAGATCGACTCGACCGAGCCTGAGGTCATCTCGATGGCGCTCGACCAGATTCCCGGTCGCGCGATCGTGAACTCGGTCAACCTCGAAGCCGGCCGGGCCAAGATGGACACGGTCATGCCGATGGTCATCGACCACGGCGCGGCGCTGATCGCCCTGACGATCGACGAGGTCGGCATGGCGAAGACGGCCGAGCGCAAGGTCGAGGTCGCCAAGGTGATCTACGACATCGCCGTCGGCGAGTACGGCCTCGATCCCGAGCTGCTGATCTACGACGTGCTCACGTTCACGCTCACCACGGGCGACGACGAGTGGAAGCCGTCGGCCATCGAGACGATCAACGGCATCCGCGAGGTCAAGAAGGCGCTCCCGGGCGTGAAGACGAGCCTCGGCGTGTCGAACGTGTCGTTCGGCGTCGGCCTCGCTGCCCGCGCCGTGCTGAACTCCGTCTTCCTGCACCACTGCGTCGAGGCCGGACTTGACCTCGCGATGGTCAACCCGAACCACATCACGCCGTACGGCGAGATCGACGACGTGGAGAAGGAGCTCGCCAACGACCTCGTGTGGAACACGCGCGAGGACGCCCTCGAGCGGTTCATCGCGCACTTCGAGTCCAAGGGCGCGGCCGACGCCGTCGAGGAGAAGGCCGATCCCACCGCCGACATGACGCCCGAAGAGGCGCTCCACTGGCACATCCTGCGCCGCAAGAAGGAGGGCGTCGAGGCCTGGATCGACAAGTCGGTCGAGAAGATCGGCGCCGTCCCGACCCTCAACGACGTGCTGCTGCCGGCGATGAAGGAGGTCGGCGACAAGTTCGGCGCCGGCGAGCTGATCCTGCCGTTCGTGCTGCAGTCGGCCGAGGTCATGAAAAAGGCCGTCGCGCAGCTGGAGAACTACCTCGAGCGCACCGCCGACTACACGAAGGGCAAGGTCGTCCTCGCCACCGTCTTCGGCGACGTGCACGACATCGGCAAGTCGCTCGTGAACACCATCCTCACGAACAACGGCTACACCGTGATCGACCTCGGCAAGCAGGTGCCGGTGCAGACGATCATCGACGCGGCCGTCGAGCACGACGCCGACGCGATCGGCCTCTCGGCGCTCCTCGTGAGCACCTCCAAGCAGATGCCGCTGGCGCTACAGGAGCTGCGCAAGCAAGGCCACTCCTATCCCGTGCTCCTCGGCGGCGCGGCGATCAACCGCGCGTTCGTGAACCGCGCGATCTACGTCAACGGCAAAGCCGACGACACCGTCTACGAGGCCGGCGCGTACTACTGCAAGGACGCGTTCGAGGGCCTGAACGTGATGGACCAGCTCGTCGAGGAAGACGACCGCAAGGCCCTGATGGAGAAGACGTTCGAAGGCGCGCTCAAGCAGCGCAACAAGGTCGAGGTCGTCGAGGACCTGCCGCCCACGACCGACGCGTCGGTCCGCTCGCCCGTCGACCCCAACGCGCCGGTGCCCACCCCGCCGTTCTGGGGCGTGCAGGAGATCCCGGTCGACATGGACGAGCTGTACCGCCACCTCGACACGCACGTGCTGTTCAAGCTCCACTGGGGTGGCCGCGGCATCAAGGGCGACGCGTGGACGAAGCTCGTCGAGGGCGACGTCGACCCCGACGGCGAGCCGATCGAGGGGTTCCGGCCGAAGCTCGAGCGCATGTGGAAGGAGCAGACCTACCTGCACCCGCGCGCGCTCATCGGCTTCTTCCCGTGCTACGCCGACGGCAACGACGTCGTCGTGCTCGACCCGGAAGACCGCAAGACCGAGCTGACGCGCTTCATCACGCCGCGCCAGCAGAAGGGCGACCGCATCGCGACCGCCGACTTCTTCCGTCCGGCCAAGGAAGACGGCTCGGCTCCCGACGAGCTCGACGTGATCGCCGTGCAGGCGCTGACCGTCGGCTCCGAGGTGACCGACCTGATGGCCAAGCTCGAGGCCGACGGCGAGTTCGCCGAGCAGCTCTTCGTCCACGGCCTCGGCGTGCAGACCGCCGAGGGCCTCTCGGAGTGGCTGCACTGGAAGGTCAGGAACTGGTTCGGGATCCCCGAGACGCAGGGCCGCCGCCTCTCCTGGGGCTACCCGGCCGTGCCAGACCAGTCCGAGCACCTCAAGGTCGAGAAGCTGCTCGACTTCGCGCAGATCGGCATGTCGATCACCGACGGCTACTCGCCGGTGCCGGAGCAGTCGACCCTCGCGATGGTCGTGCACCACCCGCAGTCGATCTACTACGGCATGCGCAACGGCCGCTTCCTGCCGAACGGCTCGCCCGACGAGATCATCCGCGGCACCTCGCGCGACGCGACTCTCATCCGCACCGAGCTCCTCGAGAGCGACGATGTGAACGAGGGCGCCGTCGAAGACGAGTCGGGCGCGGCGGCCGCTGAGGCTCCTTCGGCGTCGTAGGTGGGTCAACGCGGCAGGGGAGGGTGTCCCTTCCTCTGCTGCGTTCCCGCGGTCCGGTTACGGCCTGGCGGCCGGAACCGTACAGCGGGCCGCCGATCCGCTGAGGAAGGGACACCCTCCCCTGCCGCTGGCCACCGGCGATGTCGGCGGTGGCTCTGCTGGTCGACGCTTCTTCCACGAGCTGAGTGGGTCTTGGAGCATTCGTGGACTCCGAAGCGAGGCCTAGGTGCGGCTTCGTGGTTGGCCGGTCACAAAGCGGCTTCGGCTCGACAAGTAATGGGTGATGACGCGCCGCACACGAAGCCTGGAGAGGGCTGACGACGCCACGCTGCTGGCGGGGGACGCTGAGGCGTTCGGGGCGTTCTATCGGCGTCACGCGCCGGTGCTGATCGGGTGGCTGCGCAAGCGGACCGGGCAGGCCGAGCTGGCTGCCGACCTCGCGGCCGAGACCTTTGCGCGCGCACTGCGCGGGCGAGGAACGTTCGATTCGTCGCGTGGTGACGCGCGAGCATGGCTGTTCGGGATCGCCCGCAACGTCCTGGCGCGCAGTCTCGAGACCGGCCGCGTCGAGGACGAGACCCGTCGTCGGCTCGGCATGGAGCCGATCTCACTCGACGACCAAGCGCTACGCGCGATCGACGAGGCAGCGGGGCCGGCGCTGGCCTCGCTGGCCCGGCTGCCGGACGAGCAAGCCGCCGCCATCACCGGGCGCGTGCTCGGTGACCACGCCTACGAAGACCTCGCCGCTGCGCTCGGATGTTCGGAGAGCGTGATCCGCAAACGCGTGAGCCGGGGACTGGGCTCATTGCGCCAGAGCCTCGAGGAGGCCCAGGGATGAGCCGCAAGACCGAGACCACGCTGCTGCCCGAACTCGAGGAGCAGCTCGTTGCAGCCGCACGCAAGCTTGACGGCGCTGCCCGGGCTCGACGCCGCCGGTGGCTGCACGGCTGGCCGCTCGTCGCGGCGCTGGTCGCTGGCCTAGGCACGAGTGTGGCGGTCGCTCGCGTCGCCGAGGTTGGGCCCTTTGCCTACATGAACCTCGACCGGATGGCCCAGGAGAACCCGCGGCTCGCGACGACCTCAGTGATCAGCGTGCAGGCGCCCGGCGATGCTCCCGCATGGATGGCGCAGGTCTCCAGGAATCGGCTCGGGCAGATCTGCATGACCGGCGGCCCTCGTGACCCACGGACAAACCCAGACGCAAAGCCGAGTCCGAGCAGTCCTGGTAACGCGCCGCAGAACGGCGTGATGTGCGCTGACAACGAAGAGATCGCCGAGGCCTTGATCGACCCGGAACGCCCGGGCACCACTTGGGCGATGGCCAGACCGCTCGACGGCGACCTGCAAGGCAGCCGCTGCCGCATGAACTTCAAGAAGCGTCGCTGCATCCCGATCGAGACCGACCCGCCAACCCGGATGCTGGTCTACGGGATCACGAGTGCTGACGGCCCAGCTCCTGTGGTTCGATGGGGAGCATCGGGCGTGCCGCAGGCGATGGCCCCGTCGGCCGAGCGACTGCGGATGCCCGTCGATCGGTCTCCAGAGGGGCTCTCCCCCGCCGAGCAACGACAGGTCGCGCGCTATCCGGCTGAAATCGACCTCGTGCTCTGGGCAGCCGACGTGAAGATCCCGCAGGGCAAACGCCGACCTCAGGTGGTGTTCGCCGACCAGTTCGTGCCGCACGGCGTCACCGACGGAACGATCGAGCTCCTCGGGGGGGACGAGCTGACGGAGCTGATCGAGCGCGGCGAGCGCGAGGGCTGGAAGTACCGGCGCCACATCTCACGCGACGCTCCACCCGTCCGCGGCACCAATGCCGCCCAGCGCCGCTGGATTGCTGCGTTTACACGCCGGCGCGCAGCCGGGGATGCCGTGCCGCGCAGACTTCGAACCGAGCGCACCCGATTCAGTCGGCTGCAGTTCCGCGCCAGCCGCAAGCTCAAGGTCGTCGGGGGCGGCACCGGCGACGTCTGGATCGCCCCGGGCGCCATGCCGCGCGACACCGATGTCGCCGACGGCGGCGACCTGTTCTGCATGCTCGGTGCGCGGATCTTCACGCAGTGCAAGTTCGGCCAGGCCCGTTGGAAGCGCCCGTTTGCCGAAGCTGTGGCCTGCGCCAAGGGCCCAGCCGGCGGGCAGGTCACGTTCGTCTGGGCGCTCACGCCGCCCGGGGCTGTTCGCGTCAGCGTCCGTCAACGTGGCGGCGGCGTCACAACGCTCCGGGCTGGTGAGCTGCTCGCTCTGCGGCGACCGCCAGACAAGCGTCCTGAGTCAATCGTGTGGTTCGATGCGTCGGGCAGGCCGACGCGGGTCCAAGTGCCGTGGCCCACGCGCACCCCCACGCGCTGCGACGTGAAAAGGCCCGGCGGCACGATCACCCGCAAGGACAACGCCGGCAGCTACGAGCAGACGGCCGGGCCGTAGCGGTATGCCTCCGGAAGTGCTGCGAGGCTCAGACCTTCGACGGCGCTCGAAGGAGGCCGTGCACAGCCGCCCTCCTTCGAGCGCTCCCGGGAGACGCCTATCGGCGCGCGGTTACTGGGTGCAGACCTTGAAGCCGATCGCTTTCGACATCGACGTGAGCTTCTCGGTCTGCGCGTTCATCTTGGGCTGAAGCTGCTCGCCGGCCGCCTCGTCGTTGTCGGCGGCGACGGTCTTGAACTGCGCGAGCAGCGCCTTGTACTCGTCGTTGGCGTCGAGCCAAGCCTGGTAGTCGTCGGCGAGTTCCTGCGGCGGCGCGAGGGCTTGGAGGTCGGCGAGCATGGCCTCGTAGGCGGTGATGGTCTTGCCCACGCTGCCCGCGATGGCCTGCGGCGTCTCACCGTCTTCGATCTCCGAGACGGCGGTCCGCATCTCCTTGCAGATCTTGTCGCCCTCCGCGATCAGCTCCGCCTTCGTCAGCGTCTGGGGCTCGACCGCCGGAGTGGACTCCTTTGTGGGCGTTTCGCCGCCGGCGGCCTCCTTCGAATCGCCGCAGCTCGCAAGGACAAACGCGAACGCGACGGCGGCGGTAGAGAGCGTCGCGCGGGAGGGGTACAGCATGGGGCTCCGAGGGTCGGCTGGTGGGATTTCATCCTCCTCCGCCACCGACCACTCGCCATCCGCAGCTCCACGCAGTCCAGCCCGCAGAAACCCGCAGGACGCCGCCTCACCTTCGACCCGCGCTAGCGTCTGACCGATGCGCCTCCCCTCGCCGCAGTCGCTCTCCGTGGCCGTTACGCGCCGCGCGCCCACGTGGCGCCCGCCGCTCCCGGGGTTCGTGATCGACCGAGCGCTGCAGCGTGACCGCGGCGGCGTCTACCCCGCGCACCCCGACCCGAAGCGCAAGGCGCCGTCGTACAGCCTGCGGTCGATCGAGCGCACCCGCGTCGCGATGACCCGAACGCAGCGCATCATGGACCCGGCCCCGCGCGATCTGCAGCGCGAACTGATGCAGCTGCCGCACTGCACGGCCGAGCGCCTGCGGGTGCCGCAGTCGCGGGAGGGCCACGTGATCTTGTACTTCCACGGCGGCGCGTTCCTGCGCGGCTCCACCGAGACGCACATCGGCGCGATCTCGCGGTTCATGCGCGCGTCGCGCTGCGAGGCGCTCTCGGTCGACTACCGCATGGCGCCTGAGGTGCAGTTCCCGGCGTGGGTCGACGACGCCGTCGACGGCTACCGCCATCTGATCGACTCTGGCACCGACCCGGCGAAGATCGCGCTCGGAGGCGACTCAGCTGGAGGCTCGCTCGTCGCCGCGCTGCTCCAGCGGATCGTCGCGCTCGAGCTGCCGATGCCCGCCGCGGCGTTCGTCATCTCGCCCTGGGTCGACCTGAGCTGCAGCGGACCTTCCCACCGCGAGAACGTCGACTCCGAGGTGATGTTCGGACCCGGCGTGATCGCACACTGCGGCGCCTGGCTGGCCAAGCAGGCCGGCGTCGCGACCGACGACCCGCTCCTCTCCCCCGCGCACGGCACCTACACCGCCGAGATGCCGCCGATGCGCATCGACGTGTCGCGCGTCGAGGTGCTGCGCTCAGACGCGGAACTGCTCGCCGACGCCTACCGCGCCGGCGGCGCCTCCGCCTACCTGCACGAGCACCCGGGCGCCCCACACGCGTGGACCGCGATCGGCACGCTCAAAGCGGCCCGCCAGACGGCGAAGGACATCGGCCGCTTCGTCGACGCGCACCTGGCCAGCTAGGGGAAGACCGGCAGCTTAGCCGCGCGCCGCTCGCGCTCCGTCGTCTCGGGCGCCGTCGGCCGCTGCGGCGCGGTGTACGGC
>JAEZDB010000363.1 GCA_023429855.1 Actinomycetes bacterium | reverse complement strand
GCGCGATGACGTGCGCGAGCACGCCAGCGCCGACGCTCGGCAACCCGAGCGTGCCGGTCGCGCGCGACGCCGCGACGCCGCCTCCACCGCTGCCCGGCGCGGTCGGCGCGTCTGCGGGCGGATCGGGATCTGGCTTGGGCAGCGGCTTCGTCGTGGCATTGGAGAAGACGAACTGCACCCACGTGTCGTTGAGCCCCAGGCGGGCACGCAGCTGCGGACCGGTGACCCGCGTGCGGCCCTTCGACCCGACGATGTCGGCCCGGATCACGCGGGGAGAGACCCCGCGCTTGATCACGTCGACCGAGCGCAGCGTGCCCTTGACCCAACCGCCGAGTCGCTTCTGCAGCGAAGCCCGGGTGTACTTGATCTGCCAGCGGTGCCGCGGCGACGCCTTGTCCCACGGGTCGTCGACGCTCTTGAGGTAGGGCTGCGGGGTGGCCCCGATGAAGGAGTTCTCCACGTTCTCGGTGCGGCCGCCGCTCGTCGAGAAGAAGTAGGCGGTGATCGGCTTGCCGTTGTACGTCACGTACTGCCCGGCGGTCGCGGCGACGGCTGCGTTGGTGGTCGGCGTCTCGCCGGTCACGCCGCGGTAGACCTGGCTACGCGTGTCGGGGTAGTGGTCGAAGTCGCCGGCCTTGACCGAGGTGACGCCGTAGGTGCGGGCGGCGACGGCCTGGGCCTGCAGCGCCGCAGCGGGCCACGACGCCGGGCTCTCGCCCGCGACGACGCCGCGCACGTAGTCGTCGACGGTGAGCTGGTTGATGACTTGGCCGCTGCGCAGCTCGATCGCGCCGCGATAGCGGCCGCTCGTCACGCCGTTGATCGCCGAGCCAGCGACGAGGATCGACCCGCCCGACGGCGCCGCGACGCGCATCGCCCCGGCGACCGACGCGATCCGCTTGCCGCGCGACGACGTAAGGATCGTCGAGCCACCCGACGCCTTCATCACGTAGGTCGCGCGCGCCGACAGGTTGCGTGAACTGCCGACGAGCGTCGACGCACCGCTGAATCGAACCGAGCTGGAGTTGCGCAGCAGCACGCGCACCGTGCGGTTCACGTCGCCCTTGGTGACGGCGGTGCCCTTGTAGTAGTGCGTGAGGATCTGATTGGCCGTGCGGCCCGCCTTCGCCTGGCCGTAGGCGCCGTACTGGCTCATGCCGATGCCGTGGCCGAAGCCAGCGCCCTTTGCCGTCACCGTGACGGCGGCACCCTGCGCGGTCGCCGGCGCGAGACACGCGATGGCCAGCAATCCGCCGAGGGCGGCGCGGTACGCGGCGGGCTGAACACTGAGGGGGGCAGTCATACGAGGAGGGTGCGGTGTCGGAGGGCCGGGCGGCCAGACGGCCGAGCATCTTGTGGAGAGAACCCGTGCCTTGGAGATCGGTTGCGGTGCCGGCTGCTGGAGCGCCCGGGTGGGCGCGGGCACGCCAGCTCGGGCTTCGCGGCGCCACCACAGCACCCTGCCGACGAGCGCCGCTGAACGAAACCATGCCGGACCGTCGCGCTGCGCGAGCCACCAGCCGACACGTCGTGACCCGCGGCCCAGTTTCGTTCGGGATAGCGTGGAGCCCATGACCGCCAGCACCGCCAGCCTCACCGCGCACGAGCGAGAGGTCCTCGCCGGCGTCCGCACCGACCTGCTCATCGGCGGGCGCTGGCGCCCTGCAACGGGGGGCGGCACGGTCGGCGTCGAAGACCCCGCCACCGGCCTGGAGATCGCACGCGTCGCCGACGCCACACCTGAGGACGCGATGGCCGCGCTCGACGCCGCGGTCGACGGACAGGCTGCGATGGCCGCGCTCTCGCCGCGCGAGCGCAGCACGATCCTGCAGAAGGCCGCCGACCTCATCACCGAGCACACCGAGGAGCTCGCGCTGCTGATGACCCTCGAGCTCGGCAAGCCGCTCGCCGAGTCGCGCGGGGAGGTCGCCTACGGGGCGAGCTTCTTCTGGTGGTTCTCCGGCGAGGCCGTGCGCTTCAAAGGCGAGTTCAAGCGCAGCGCCGACGGTGCCGGGCAAACGCTCGTCTCACGCCAGCCGGTCGGGCCGTCGCTGTTCATCACGCCGTGGAACTTCCCGCTCGCGATGGGCGCTCGCAAGCTCGCCCCAGCGATCGCGGCCGGCTGCACCAGCATCGTCAAGCCCGCCAAGCTCACGCCGCTCACGATGCTCAAGCTCGGCGAGCTGCTCGTCGAAGCCGGGCTGCCGGACGGCGCGGTCAACATCATCACCGCGAGCTCCGCCGGCAAGACGACCGGCCCGCTGATCGAGGACCGCCGCCTCAAGAAGCTCAGCTTCACCGGCTCCACCGAAGTCGGCCAGAAGCTCGTCGAGTCGGCCGCCGGCAACCTGCTGCGCGTGTCGATGGAGCTCGGCGGCAACGCCCCGCTGATCGTGTTCGACGACGCCGATCTCGACGTCGCCGTCGAAGGCGCCTACCTGGCGAAGATGCGCAACGGCGGCGAAGCCTGCACGTCGGCCAACCGGATCCTCGTGCAGTCCGGGATCGCCGACGCGTTCACCGAGCGGTTCACAGCCAAGATGGCGGCCGTCAAGGTCGGACGCGGCACCGAAGACGGCGTCGGCCTCGGTGCGATGGTCGACCAGGACCAGCTCGACAAGATCGCCGAGCTCGTCGACGACGCCACCGCGAAGGGCGCGAAGGTCGCCTGCGGCGGAGAGCGCGTCGGTGAGACCGGCCACTTCTACGCAGCGACCGTGCTGACCGATGTGCCGGGCGACGCGCGCCTGCTCAAGGAGGAGATCTTCGGCCCCGTCGCGCCGATCCGCGTGTTCGAGTCCGAAGACGACGCGATCGCCGAGGCCAACGCCACCGAATACGGCCTGATCTCCTACCTCTTCACGCAGGACCTCGCTCGCGGGCACCGCGTCGCCGCGGCACTCGAGAGCGGCATGGTCGGCCTCAACCGCGGCGTGATCTCCAGCGCCGACGCACCCTTCGGCGGCATCAAGCACTCCGGCTACGGCCGCGAGGGTGGTGCGGAGGGCATCGAAGAGTATTTGGAGACCAAGTACCTCTCGATGCCCGCTTGATCTACACGGGTGACGGCGGGGTGGTGGGGTGCCCCGTCTGGACACCCTTCCGC
>JAEZDB010000360.1 GCA_023429855.1 Actinomycetes bacterium | reverse complement strand
GGGGGGGGGGCGCCGGGGGGCCCCCCGACGCGTGGTGCCGATCGGGACACGAGTTCCTTCAGTTCGAAATGGGCCTCTATTAGTAAGAGGCCCTGGCGAACCAAAATTCGCCCCCCTTGCGACGGAGAGTTCTGTCACACAGGGGACAACGGGTCAAACTTGTGCGGCGCGATCCTCGCGCATGTCAACGTTATGAATCACGGTGATCGCCCGTCAATACTGGGGTTTTCGGTCTACTGACGGAGCGCAAACAGTTGCCGTACGTCTGTTCGGGATATTCGGGCCTCGTGCACGAGCTACGGACGGTTGCCCGATCACTACCAATTGGTAGCCCTAACCCCGACTCGACACCTTCCACCAAGTTCGGGCGAGCGCGGGCTAGCCTCGTCTGAGTGCCGTCGTCGCCCCTCGACCCTCCCCCTCACACCCCCGCACCCGACCCTGCCGGCAACGCGCCCCTCGCCGTCCTGACCCCGCGCGAAGTCAACCGCGCCGCCGTCGACGCCCACCCCGAGCTGCGCGCGATCCCGTACGACCCGACGAACCCGGTCCCGACGCAGGAGGCGCGCGAGGCCGAGGCGATCATCACGATGACCGAGCACGCGCCGGCGATCCTGCAGCTGATGCAAGAGCTGCCGCGGCTGCGGATCGTGCAGACGCTCAGCGCGGGCATCGACGCGTGGGACGGCAAGGTGCCCAAGGGCGTGCGGATCAGCAACGCGCGCGGCGCCCACGGGCGCGCGACGGCCGAGCTCGTCCTCACGATGCTCCTCGCGCACGTGCGCGAGGTCCGCGAGTTCATGGAGGACCAGCAAGACCGCAACTGGGCCACGCGCGTGACGGACTCGCTCGACGGCAAACGCGTCCTCGTGCTGGGCGCCGGCGACCTCGCGGGCCACGTCCAAGCGATGCTCGCCCCGTTCGGCGCGACCGCCACGCTGGTCGGCCGCACGGCCCGCGACGGCGTCGCGCCCGTCAGCGCCCTCGCCAAGCTCGCCCCTGACCACGACGCGCTCGTCGCGGTTGTCCCGCTCACGCTCGAGACCCGCCACATCATCAACGCCGAACTGCTCGCGCTCCTGCCCGACGGCGCGATCGTGATCAACGCCGGCCGCGGCGGCCTCGTCGACACGGGCGCGCTCCTCGCTGAACTCCAAAGCGGCCGCCTGCGCGCAGGGCTCGACGTGACCGACCCCGAGCCGCTGCCCGCCGACCACCCGCTCTGGTCGGCACCGGGACTGATCCTCACCCCGCACGTCGGCGGCGACACCCTCGGCCACGAAGAACGCTCCGCCCGCATCGCCGCCGAGCAACTCGCGCAGTACGCGCGCGAGGGCACCGCCGCCAACCTCGTCACCTAGCGGTCGAACCTCGTGGGCTCACCGCGCACACCGGGCTCGCCAGGCGGCGGGTCAGCCGACGCTCGACCGCACGACAATTGAAAGCTCATTCACTTTCGTGCGCAATCCAGATCTGAGCGCTAGTTTAAAAACTCGCTTGCGGTTGGCGCGTCCCAGCTCTCCGCCGCAAGCACTTCGTTCGCGATGCATCACCGGTCGGTCGTCAGGGACTTGGGGGTCGCCGGTGCTCGTTTGACTCCGGGCGTTTGCATCGCAACACGGCGGACCGGACAGGGCCCGCTGAGAGCTCGGCGGTGAGGGGCTCCGGCGCCTCACCGCCACTCAGCGCTGGCCGCCGCAGCCTGCGCGCACCTCGCCGAGCCGCCCGCGCGACTACTCGTCGCGCAGGTGCGTAGGCCTCAACAGATCAGCCGGAACGGGATCGACCGCCAGCCCCCCGAGCAGCATCTGCCGCCCGCGCGCCGCCGCGCGCTTCGCCGTCTCCGGTGGGATCGCGAGGTGGTCGCAGCGGGCCACCGCGACGGCGATGCCGTGCCACGCGCCCCACACGAAGACCATCGCCTCGTCGATCGGCGACGCCGGGATCTCGCCGGAGTCCATCGACTCCTTCAGGTTCGACGCGACGCCCATCAGCGTCCCGACCATGCGGCGGTCGAGCTTCTGCGCCGCCTCGTCGAGGTGCTCCGCCGACGGGTAGGCGGCCCGCACCGTCGCCATGCGAGACGCCACGGGGTAGTCGATGACGTGCTGCAGGTACACGTCGCCCGCGGCCATCACGCGGCGGATCGGCGACGGCTCGGACTTCACCGCCTCGAGATCACGGTCGAGCAGGTCGAAGATCCCGTCGAGGTAGGCGATCGCGAGACCGTCCTTGCTGCCGAAGTGCGAGTAGATCGTGCCGACCGACACGCCCGCCAGCTCGGCGATCTCGTCGATCTTCGCCCGCTCGACGCTCTTCTGCTCGAACACCTCCGCGGCGGCGAGGATCAGCAGGCGCCGGGTGCGGGCGCGCTTGCCCTTTGGCTCGGGCCAGGGATCGCGAGACAGGCCGACCACGTGGTAACCGTAGTCAGCTGCCGCGCGCCAGGCAATGACGCGCGGGGTCGTGGTCGCCCGTCTACCTCGACGGCGGGTCTGCCTCGCCAGGGCAGCGGGTGCGGATCGCTAGTCGCGCTTGTCTGAGGAGAGCTTGTCTTTGACGGCGTCGGCGGCGCCAGCGGCCTTGTCCTTCACACCCTCGACGGCGTCCTGGACCTTGCCGGCGTTCTTCTGGCCCTTGCCCTCGCCTTCGAGACGGTCGTCTCCCGTCACGGCGCCGACCTTCTCCTTCACGGTGCCTGCAACCTTGTCGCCTTCGCCAGCCATGTCGGCCTCCTCTTCGGGTATCCGCTGCACCCGACCGCGTGGAGGGCCAGGCACTGCGCGTTCCCTGATGACTCAACAAGGCTCGAGTCGGGCGGCTGGTGGGCGAGAGCCGACAAAGGTGGGCACCAGGCGACAAAACGGCGCGCCGCCGCTACCTTGCGTGGCGTGAGCACCGGAACCTGGCCACTCTCCGCCGCGGCGACCCAGATCCTGATGGACCTGCGCGACGACGGTGCGCCGCAGACGACGGCGCAGACCATCTCGCGGCTGACCATTAAAGAGCTCGTGATGCGCGGCGACATCCAGGTGCTGTCGATGAAGAAGCGCCGACTGCGCAAGCCCGAGGTGCGTGTGCAGACCAACCCGAACGGCGCCACGCCGCCGGTGCCCGCGCCGCTCGACCTGATGGTCCGCTGCCTGCCCGCCTCGAGCGGCGACGACCTCGCCAAGCTCATCAAGCAGGCCCGCAAGGGCCACACCACGCTCTTCAGCAAGGACCTCCAAGACGCGGCGATTGCCGACCTGAAGCGGCGCGGCCTCGCCGAAGACCGCTACAAGAAGGTGCTCGGCTTCTGGCCCAGCAGCTTCGTGGGGCCGACCGCCAGCGGACGCGAGTGGGCGGCGCGCGCCCGGCAAGACACCGCTGGCGTCGTCACGCTGCCGGCCATCGCCGAGCAGGACCCGCGCTCCGCGCTGCAGATGGCCGCGGCCCTCGGCGCGCTGCTGCTCCTCGCCCCCGGCGGGCTGGCGATCGCGATCGGCCTGTCGCAGAAGTGGCGCGAGGGCCTCGGCACCGGCATCGAAGGGGCGCTGGCCGTCGACGCGGACAGCTGGCTGGAAGGGCTCGGCGACACGCTTGGCAACCTCACCGACCTCATCGCCTCGGGCGCCTTCGACGGTACCTTCGACGCGATCGCCGACGCCGTCGACTCCGGCATCGACAGCGGCGTCAGCGACGGCGGCGGAGATGGAGGCAGCTCCGACGGTGGTAGTGGCTGCGGCGGCGGAGGGTGCGGCGGCGGCTCCTAGCCCCCGCCGTTTGCGCCTGAAGGACCGAACGACCGGCCACTCAGGCGCAAAC
>JAEZDB010000352.1 GCA_023429855.1 Actinomycetes bacterium | reverse complement strand
CCCCCCCCGGGGGGGGGGGGGGGGGGGGGCGCGCCCCCCCCCCACGCGATGGGTCCCCGAGCGTCCGGCGCCGTGCGGCCCGAATCGGCCTCCTGCCTCACGACGTCGCACCCCCGCTTGCGCAGCGCCGGATGGCCATTTGGACAGCGGTCCAAACGGACCTCCTCGATGTTGGGTCGGCGGGCCAACAACCGGCCGTCCCCGCCGGTTTACGGTCCCAACTAGCCCTAGGGTTCCGCCACCGATTCGGTGGGTCTGGTCCGAGAGGGCGACCTCAGCACCGCCACCACATAGCTGAGGCACACGGAGGGAGAAAAGCCCGGGAGACCTTTGCGTCTGCCGGGTTTTTGTCGTTTTCAAGGAGCTTTTCGATGTCTGCCACCCACACCACCAGCAACCACCGGGCCACGCCCGCCGCCGCGTCGGCGCCGACCGCCGCTGCTGGCGGGCCCGCTCCGGCGCTCACCGAGGTCCTCCCCGGCGGCGCGACGTGGTCGGCGGTGCTGCGCCGCGGCACACTGCTCACCCTCACCGACCTCGAGGGCGCCGCCACCGCCACCCTCACGCTGCTGCGGGCCGACGTGACCGCCGAGCGGCTCAACCTGCCCGACACGATGAAGGCGCAGAAGGTCTGCCGGATCACCGCGGGCCTCTCGCTCATGAGCGACATGGGCCGCTCGCTCGCCACGGTCGTCGCCGACACCACCGCCGGGCACGACCCGATCGGCGGCCTCACCGACGACGCACTGCTCACCGCCCGCCTCGGCCGCAGCTCGTTCCAGCGCGACCGCAACGCGCGCTGGCTCTCGGCCCGCACCATGCTGCTGATCGAACTCGAGAAGTACGGCCTCGGCCGCGCCGACCTGTCGGACGTCGTCCAGCTGTTCTCCGTCCTCGACGTCGCAGACGACGGCGCCCTCTCGCTCCGGCACTCCGCCGAGGCAGGCGGCGCCGTGAGCCTGCGCTGCGACCTCGACGTGATCGCGCTCGTCCACGTCGGACCGCACCCCTACGACGACACGCCGGCGTGGCCCGGCAGCCCCGTCGAGCTGAGCCTGGGCCTCGCGCCCGAGCCGCTCCCAGACGAACTGGCTCGCACCCGTACCGCCCAGGGCGCCCGCGCCATCGAACGCTCCGACCGCGCCGCCACCTGGGCCCCGCAGCTGGCGCCCGGCGCTGCGCTCCTCGACCATGCCGGCGACGCCGATGACGCGACCGCCCGTTCCGCATCGCCGACGACGGCGACCCCGCTGACCTGGGCGTCGCCCGCGCCCCAGACCGAGCTGGCCGACGCCGTCCGCGGCACGGCGATCCCCGGCGGCGCAACGCTCGCCGGCGCCCCGATCGAGCTGCCGCCCGCCATCACGCCGCCGGCGATCGACGGGACGGTCCGCCTCGACGAGGTGATCGAGTCCGGCGACGGCTGGCTGCGCCGGGTCGAAGCTGGCGAGGTCCTGCGCATCACCGACCTCGAAGGCAACCAGGCCGCCGACACCGTCCTCTTCTGCGCCGAGCAGCCCGGCGCAGTGCGGTACTCGCACACCGCCACCGTCGCCGACCAGCGCAACCCCTACCTGCAGGCCGGCTCGCGGATCATGGCGACCGAGGGCGAGCCGTTCGCGACGATCACCGCCGACACGGTCGGCCGCCACGACACGCTCGGCGGCGCCTGCGCCCGCGAGTCGAACGTGGTCCGCTACGGCGAGCACACGCGCTACCAGCACGCCTGCCGCGACACGTTCGTGGGCACGCTCATCGCGTCCGGCCTGCCGATCGGCAAGCGCGACCTCACCGCCAACATCAACTTCTTCATGAACGTGCCGCTCGACTCGGAGGGCGGCCTCGACTTCGCCGACGGCGTCTCGCGGCCCGGCGGCTGGTTTGAGCTCACGTTCCACCGGCCGACGCTGGTCCTCATCAGCAACTGCCCGCAGCTCAACAACCCGTGCAACGCCTTCGATCCCACGCCGATCCGGGCCGAGGTCTACACCCCGGCTTTCGGCGACCACCCGCCCGTGGCCCCCGACAGCCGCACCGCAGCCACAGCCACCACCACCGCCCCGGAGGCCACCCGATGAGCGTCGCGGCCGAAGACCTCGTCCACCTGCTGCGCCTGGTCCAGGTCGACCGGCCGGGCATGCTGACCACGGTGCAGGACCTGCCGGGCCGCGTCGGCCTGTGGGAGGTCGGCGTGCCGCCGTCGGGGCCCATGGACGCCGCCGCCCTGGCACGCGCCAACGCCCTCGTCGGCAATCCGGAGAGCGCCGCCGGCCTGGAGGCCACGCTCGAAGGCCCCGCGTTCACCATTCCCGGCGGCGGGGTGATCGCCGTGAGCGGCGCCGAGGTGGCGATCACCGTCGGCGGCGTAGCGGCCCCGCGCGACCAGGCGATCACGGTGCGCGCCGGCGAGCAGGTCGACATCGGCTGGGCCGACCGCGGCGCGCGGATCTACGTCGCGTTCCGCGGCGGTCTCGACGTGCCCGAGCACCTCGGCAGCCGCTCGACCTTCATCGCGGGCCAGTTCGGCGGCCTCGACGGCCGCCCGCTGCAGGCCGGCGACCGCATCACGATCGGCCCGGTCAGCGACGAGGCCGTCCCCGCCGAAGGCGTCGTCGCCCCGGCGGACGCAATCCCTGAGTCCTGGACCCTCCACGTGCTCCACGGCCCGCACGGCGCGCCCGACATCCTCGCTCCGGAGGGCCTGGCGACGATGCTCGGCGCCACCTGGACCGTCGGCACGATGGCCGACCGCACCGGCGTGCGCCTCGAAGGCGCGACCCCGCAGTGGGCGCGCGACAGCGGCGGCGACGCCGGACTCGACCCGTCGAACGTGACGGAGACGCCCTACGCCCTCGGCGCCATCATGGTCTCGGGCGACACGCCGATCATCGTCGGCCCCGACGGCCCGAGTCTCGGCGGTTTCGCGGCGCCGCTGTGCGTCGCCCTGGATGACCGGTGGAAGATCGGCCAGCTGCGCCCCGGCGATCAGGTTCGACTCGCGCCGGCGGCTCACGCGCTGACCGCCGACGCGCTCCAGGTCGTCGGCGAAGCTCCCGAAGACGCACCGGCTGCCGCCATGGCCGCCCAGCTCCTGCCCGCCGTGATCGAGGAGCACGGTCCGGCGGCGCGGTATCGCCGCGCCGGCGACACCGCCCTCGTCGTCGAGTACGGCGAGCCGGTCACCGACCTCGCGCTGCGGTTCCGCATCCACGCCCTGCAGCGTGCGCTGCGGGCAGCGGCGATTCCCGGCATCCTCGACACGACACCCGGCATGCGCTGCATGCAGATCCGGTTTGACCCGCAGCGCCTCGACCACACCGACGTGATCGCCGCGCTGCGCGAGCTCGAAGCGAACCTGCCGCCCGCCTCGGAGCTCGAGGTCCCCTCTCGCGAAGTTGTGATGCCCCTCTGTTGGGAGCACCCCGGCGCTGTGGAGGCGATGCAGCGCTACGCCGCGCAGGTGCGCCCCGACGCGCCGTGGTGCCCCGACAACATCGAGTTCATCCGCCGAATCAACGGCCTGGACTCGATCGCGGAGGTGCAGCGCACGATCCTCAACGCCAGCTACTGCGTGATCGGTCTGGGCGACGTGTACCTCGGCGCCCCCGTGGCGTTGCCGCTCGACCCGCGGCACCAGCTCGTCACGACCAAGTACACGCCCCCGCGCGGGTGGACGCCTGAGAACGCCGTCGGGATCGGCGGCTCCTTCTTGTGTATCTATGGGATGGAGGGCCCCGGCGGCTACCAGCTGTTTGGTCGGACCGTCCAGGTGTGGAACCGCGCCGCGCACGCCGGCCGCGTTACGGCGCCCGGCTCGGTCGAGGGCGAGACGCCCTGGCTGTTGCGGCACTTCGACCGGATCCGGTTCGAGCTCGTCAGCGAAGCCGAGCTCGCGAAGCTGCGCGACGCCTCCTCGGCCGGGCGGCAGGTCGTCTCGATCACCGAGGGCACGCTGCGGCTCAGCGACCGCCTCGCGCTCGAGCAGGCCAACCGCGACGAGATCGCCGCGCTGCGTGCACAGCGCGGCGCAGCATTTGACGAGGAGCGGGCCCGGTGGGCAGCATGAGGAGCTTGAGCAGCGTGAGCACTTCCCCCGAACCGATCGGCGCCGTCCTGGGACGGGTCCGCCTCGCCCAGGAGACCGTCGCGGAGTCGGCGGCCGCCGCCCTCGGGCGAGCGCAGTCGCATGGGGCGCCGGCGAGCTCGCTGTTCCCAGCGCCCGCGTTGCCCGGCGCTGAAGCGCCGACGACCGAAGCCGCGGGCACCGTCGACCCGGTGTGGATCGACCGCTTCGACGAGGTCGCCGTCGAGGCCGCGGCGATCCGCGCCGAGCTGGCCGGGCCGCACGCGCGCCTCCTCGGCGTGCCGGTGGCCGTGAAAGGCAACATCGACGTCGAGGGCCTCCCCACCACGGCAGCCTGCCCGGCGTTCGCCGACGCGCCGGCGGAGCTATCGGCAACGGCCGTGCGGCGGCTCGAGGACGCCGGCGCCGTCGTGATCGGCACCACGAACCTCGACCAGTTCGCGACCGGCCTCAACGGCACCCGCTCGCCCTACGGCGCGCCGCACGCGGTCGGCCATCCGGGGCGCATCTCAGGCGGGTCGTCGTCGGGATCGGCGGTCGCCGTCGCCCGTGGCGACGTGCCGTTGGCGCTCGGAACCGACACCGCCGGGTCCGGACGCGTCCCAGCGGCGCTGAACGGCATCGTCGGCCTCAAGCCCAGCAAGGGCCTGATCAGCACGGCAGGCGTGCTGCCGGCCTGCCGCTCGCAAGACGTGGTGAGCCTCTTCACCGCCGACATCGACTCCGCGGCGCTGGCGCTCGACGTCCTCGCCGGCCCCGACCCGGCCGACCATTGGTCGCGTCACGCACCGACCGCCGGTTCGAGCTTCCCGGCGGGGCTGTTCGACGACCCAAGCGTCACGACCGACGAAGCGCTCGCCGTCCGTGGCGCCGCCTCGCACCACGGCGCTGCGGCGCCGCAGCCGCCGGCGAAGGCCCACGACGGACTCGTGCTCGGCATCCCGGCCTCGATCCTCGTCACCGCCGCCGACGAGGAAGCGTCGATCGCCTGGGAGCACGCGCTGCGGCTCGCCAAGTCGCTGCCGGTTCAGGGCGGGGTGCGGCTCGTGCCGATCGACCTCGCGCCGTTCCTCGAAGCGGGCGCGATGCTCTACGGCAGCGCGTTCGTCGCCGAGCGGTACGCCTCGGTGGGGGCGTTCATCGAGCAGGTCGCGCAGGCTGCCGGCAGCGTCGACGCCGAGCCGGCCCTCGACCCGACCGTCGCCTCGATCGTGCTCGCGGGGGCCACGCCGTCGGCCGCGGAGGCGTTCACCGCGATCGACCACCTTCGCGCGCTCGTCAAGCAGACGCACGCCGTGCTCGCCGAGGTCGACGCGCTGCTCACGCCGACCGTCTTGGAGCACCCGACCCATGAGGAGCTGGCCGCCGACCCGATCGGGGTGAACGCACGCCTGGGCACGTTTACGACCTTCGGCAACCTGCTCGACCTGTCGGTGCTGTCGCTCCCGAGCCTGCCGCGCGCCGACGGGCTGCCGTTCGGCGTCAGCCTGCACGCGCTGCCGTTCGCCGAGACGCGCCTGCTGCGCATCGGCGCGCGCTGGGAGCGGGCCGTGCG
>JAEZDB010000339.1 GCA_023429855.1 Actinomycetes bacterium | reverse complement strand
GAAGATGGCCGGGAACGTGTCGACGGCCCCGCCGATGAGCAGGTTGAGGTCGGGTGACTGCCCGATCGGTACCAGCTCATACGACCTGGCGATCCCGCGGATCACCCACTCGTCGCCGCCGATCGTGAGGAAGATGATCGCGCCGATCAGGGCGTACATGCGAGCCAGCACCGAGTTCTGGTTGCCGGAGATCGGGTCGATCTGCGCGCCGAACGAGAAGCCGACCACGAAGTCGAGGATCGTGCCGGCCACCTCGAGCGCCGCCAGGATCGCCGCGACCGCGAACGCGAGCGCGAAGCCGACGAGGAACTCGACGAGCAGCATCCCGAGGATCTCGAACGAGCCGCCGCTGATCGCCGTGCCGGGATCGGCCGCCGGGGTGAGGCCGATCGCGAGCGCGACCGCGATTACGGCCTTGGCCTGCGTCGGGATCTGCCGCGAGCTGAAGACCGGCGCCAGAATGAAGAGCGGTGTGACGCGCGCGAGCGCCATCACGAAGACGAGGACGTTCTCGACACCCAGCAGGTCGAGCAGCTGGGGAGTCGGGCCGCCCATCTACTTGTTGACCACCTGCGGAATCGACGTCCACAGATCGCGCGTGTACTGCGTGATGATGTCGCCCATCCAGGGGCCGAGCACGACCAGCACCGCCGCCATCGCGAGGAGCTTGGGCACGAACGAGAGCGTCTGCTCCTGAATCTGCGTGACGGCCTGGACGATCGAGATCAGCACGCCGACGACTAGCCCCACGACCAGCAGCGGGAGCGCGATCGTGAGGGTGACCGTGAGGGCCTTACTGGCCAGGCTGATGGCCTCGTCGGGACCCATAAGTTGAAGCTCTCCACGAGCGACTGGGTGATCAGCGACCAGCCGTCGACCAGCACGAACAGCAGGATCTTGAACGGCAATGAGATGAAGACCGGAGGCAGCATCACCATGCCCATCGACATCAGCGTCGAAGAGACCACGAGGTCGATCACGAGGAACGGCAAGAAGATCAGGAAGCCGATCTGGAAGGCGGTCTTGAGCTCGGAGAGGATGAACGCCGGGATGAGGACGCGGGTCGGGATGTCCTCGCGGGTCTTGGGCTGATCGAGGTCGGCCATCTTCACGAACAGCGCCAGGTCGCGGTCGCGGGTCTGCTTGAACATGAACGCGCGCATCGGCTCCTCGGCGCGCGTGAACGCTGTCTCGACCGAGATCTCGTTGTTCATGAGCGGCTCGATGGCGTTGTCCTTGACCTGCGTGAGCGTCGGCCCCATCACGAAGAGCGTGAGGAACAGCGCGATGCCGACCAGCACCTGGTTCGGCGGCGCCGTCGGCGTGCCGAGACCGGTCCGGATGAACCCGAGGACGATCAGGATGCGGGTGAAGCCCGTGACCGTGAACAGCAACGCCGGCACGATCGACAGCGCGCCGATCAAGATGAGCAGTTGAACGGCTTGGCCGCCGTCCTGGATGCTCGTCTGCGCGAACACGGTGGTGCTCTGGAAGGCCGTCGGCATCAGCGGCGCACCGTGAGATCGCGGATGCGCTCAACCAGCGTGGTGGGCTGACCGGGGCGGTCCTTGAGCGGCGCCAGATCGGCGGCGTCCTCGATCGCGAACCCGGCGGCGCGCGCTTCGTCTTCGGTGTAGCTGCGCAGCGTCTGCACCGATCCCTCGGCGACGCCGAGCAGCAGGTACTCGTTGCCGGCGCGCACCAGGTGCACGCTGCGGCCCGGGCCGAGCGGCAGCGTCGCCTCGTTGCGCAGGCCCTGACCGACGGCGTCGTGCTCGCGCGCCTTGAGCTGCTTGAGCACCCAGGTGACGCCGTAGATCACGGCGATCACGATCGCCAGGCCGACGATCGTGCGGACGAGCCCGCCGGCGCCGCCCTCGTCGGTCGGCGCGGAGCCTGCGGCTCCGTCCTCGCCTGCCGCCTGCGTGGCTGGACCGAGCGGGGTCTTCTCGCCCTTCGGCGTCGACGGCGAGGTCGCCGCCTGGCCGAAGGCCGAGGCGCCGCTCAGCGCAAGCAGGCAGGCGATGCCGACGCAGAACGCGAGAGCGACGAGTTCCGGGGCGCTGAGGCGCCGGCGAAAGAGGTGAAGCTGCGGCAAAGAGATCGGAGGCGTGGAGCTTGGGAGCAGCCGGACAGGTGGCCACCTCACTTGGCATCGGCATTTCGTCCGCCCTCTTGAGCCACATCCGCTGATCTGACCTGTCGGAACCGGCCACTGCAACCGACCATGCGCCGCGCGGCCCCGCGGAGCCGAAATGGACCGCAAACTGGGCGCAGTAGGGCGCCGAAAACCGGCGCGCAGGGCGCCTCAGCGGGTCGCCGTCAGACGGCGCCGGTTGCGCCCTGGAAGTGCACGCGGTTCTTGCCCGCGTGCTTCGCCTCGTAGAGCGCAGCGTCGGCCGCCGCGATGAGCGCCCGCGGATCGCGGATGCCAGGCCCGAGCGACGCGACGCCGACCGACGTGGTCACCGAGAGGTCGCGGCCCTCGGTGTCGACGAGCTCGAGCGCCGCGACGGAGGCGCGGGCGCGTTCGGCAACCGCGATCGCGGCCGGCAGCTCCGTCGCATGCAGCACGATCGCGAGCTCCTCGCCGCCGTAGCGGGCGGCTTCGTCGCCGGTGCGGCAGCACGCCCGCAGCACGTCGGAGACGGCGCGGAGCACGTGGTCGCCCGTCTGGTGCCCGCGGGTGTCGTTGACCTGCTTGAAGTTGTCGAGGTCGAAGAGGATGAGCGAGAGCGGCGCGCCCGACAGCTCGTGCGCCGACGCCCCGAGCGAGAGCACCTCCTGCAGCCGGCGGTGGTTCGCAAGGCCGGTCAGCTCGTCGGTCAGCGCCTGGCGGTGCAGCACCGTATGGCGTTCGATGTCGCCGGCGGCCACACCGGCCTGCTCGCAGAGGTACAGCAGCAGGTCCTGCTTGCGCTGCGTGAAGCCGCTGTCGCGCCTGGCCAGCGTCACGACGCCAGCAGCGCGCCGCTCACCGGAGGGCTCGCGGATCGGGCAGGCCACCGCTGAGACGTCGTTCACGGTCGCGATGCTCACGTCGCCGGAGAGCGCGGCGGCCTGCTCGGCGGCCAGCAGCGCCGGCTCCAGGTCGCGGTCCTCGTGCATCGTCGCACGGCGCACCAGTCGCCGCCCGTGGCCCGGGTCGGCGCTCGCGCGGCCGCCGTCGGCGTCGAGCGCTTCGAAGGCCGCGCGCATCGTGATGTTGAGCAGCGCGTCGAGATCGAGCTTGGAGGCGAACGCGTCGCCGATCCGCTGCACGGCGACTTCGAGCCGCGTGCGTTCGGCGCGGAGCGCCTCCAACCGGACGTGCGCCTGCTCGATCCGCTGCGTGCGGTCGCGCGTGATCACCGCCAGGAGGATCACGATGCCCATCAGGGCGATCGGGGCGCCCTCGAGGCCGTCGATCGTGGTCGCAGCCGCGGCGATCAGGCCGATCGGCGTGAGCAGCAGGTCGACCGCCCACACCTTCACGAGCACCCGGAGCTGCATCTGCGGCGGGATGCCCGACGCCAGCCACTCGCGCAACGACGTGGCCGCGACTTCGCTGAGCGCCTGCGCCGCGTACGCCGCAGGCAGCAGCCACCACGGCGCCGACCCTGGGGTCTCGAGGCCAACCGCGATGAGCACGAGCGCAGGGCCGACCGAGTGCCAGGAGTCCACGCCGACATCGACGATGCGACCGGCACGGGCACGGCCCGCGACGGCATCCACGACCGCGGCAGCGGTCATCGACGCAAGCACGATCAGCGGAACCAGCGGCGGAGGCGCGAGCATAAAGAGCGGGACCAAGAACAGCTGCGTCGGCACGGCGTACCCCGCACCGATCGGGAACTCGACCCGACTGGCGATCGCGAAGCAGACGGCGACCGCGGCGATCAACCCGGCCGGCGCGCGCGCGTCCATCGCGGGCGCAAGCAGCGCGATGGCCGAAGCCGCAACGACAAACGCGACGCTGATCGCCGCGCCGGCGATGAGCTGTCGTCGGTCGTACGGGACGAGCTGCTCATCCCAGGAGTCGTCGAGCAGGCGGTCGACCGCGTCGGCCGACTCCCCCGTCTCGAGCAGCGGCGCGTCGGCCTCGCGCTCGATGCGGCCGACCGGGTACGCCGACGCATGCGGGTCGGCGGCCCCGTCGGCAGCGTCGAGGATCCGCGGTTCAGCGCCCATGGCCGCGCGCTACCGCGTGCGATACGGGTCGACCAGGACGTTGTCGATCTGGTAGCCGGTGCCGACGGCCCCGAGCGGGCTGCGGAACACGAGCTGGACCTTGGCGACCCCGCCGACCTTCTTCATCGGGAGGGCGGTCGCCAGCGGCTGGAGGTCAGACGGCTTCCACTGGCCGGGCAGCAGGTTGGTCACGGAGTTCGACGGCACCTCTTGCTCCTGCGTCGAGCCGTCGACTGCGGTGTAGCGCACGAAGGTTCGCAGGACGCCGACGGCGCCGTTCGCCTTTAGCGTGTAGCGGAAGGTCGGGTGCTCGTCGGTGATGCAGAAGGGCGGTGAGACGGCCGAGCCGCGGAGCGATACGAGGCCGCCGCCGAGGGCCAGCGACTTCGCGCCGCCAGCGACGCCGGTCTGATCGTTGCCGTGCACGACCCTGGCGTTTTCGAAGGCCCAGCCGCCGCCGCCCGACTCGAAGTCGCCACCGGGAGCGAACCAGTAGTCCGCGGGGTCGCCGTACTTGAGGAAGGCCTGCCAAACCCGGGCGTGCGTGGTGCCGCACTGGCCGTACGACGACGTGTCGACGGCGGGGCCGGCGCCTGAGGCGGCCTTCAGCCCGAGGTCGACGGAGACCGAGAGCAGGCGACCGATGTCGATCGACGCGGCAGAAGCTGGTGCGGGCACGACCGTGAGCGCGCCGATGGATGCGGCGAAGGCCGCGAGTCCCCTGAAGTTCATGGAGAAGGCCCCCCTAAGGCCTTGTATGCCACCGACGAAATCCCCTGAAATCGAAGGCACTCCAAGAATCGGCCAACTGGTGGGATGTCTTTACCTCCCATCGATCAACCGTCTAGTTGCTATACGTCTGCCCCGCAAATCAGGGGACGGCGATAGTCCGGGTGCTACCAGGCGACCGCGCGCTCCCAGAGGCGCAGGTACGCCTCGGCGCCGTTCGCCATGTCGTCGACGATCTGGTCGCCCGCGAGTGTGCGCAGGTCCTGGATGTAGTCGGGGAAGAGCCCGTAGTTCGCGACCCCGTCGACGTTGACGTCGAACGTGCGCGGCCCCGCCGGCTGCTTGGCCATCGTGGTTCCGCCGTCGAAGGTCGTGTAGGGGTAGACCACCGGGCTAGCCGCCGCCCCGGGGCGCGGCCCGGGCTGGTTCCCGAGCCCGTTGCTGTCGGAGCCGTAGCCGATGCCGAAGAAACCAGCCTGGCGGGTGGAGCGCACGCGCTTCCAGCTGTCGGCGTAGACCTCGGCGTCACGGCCATACGGCGAGAGCAGGCCGCCGAGCTTCTGCAGACGCACCTGCGCGGTCACGTCGGACCACGAATGGCTGCTGATCACGCCCGGGTACTGCAGCTCCTCGAGCAGGTCGAGGGTCTGGTTCCGCGCTTTGACGCTCATGTGGTCGGCTTCGACGATCATGCCGAGCTCGGCCATCTTGCGGACCATGTGCTTGCCGAGATCGGTCAGCCCCTTGGGGTTGCAGACCGGGCCCGGCGGGTACACGGGCAGCGAGCCGTTCACGACCTGCTTGCCGAAACCCATACCGAGCAAGCGGAACAGCTCCAGGCTGTTGCTCGTGAGGCTCGGCGGCGTGTTGTCGGCCTCTTGCCCCACGGGGCAGGTCTGGGCGTTCCACCATCGGCCCGTGGCGTAGCCGTTGCCGATGTTCACGAGAACGCCCGTCACGCCGCTGTCGAACGTGGTGCCGGCCAGGGCGTTGTCGAACTTGTGCGCGATGAACGCCGACTGCACGCCCATGTCGTGCAGCTCCGTGAGGCGCTGGTCGATCTGCGCGGTCGTGCACTTCGGCGCGGAGCCGCGCAGACGGCAGTCGAGCACCTCGGAGACCTCGATCCCGAGCACCATCGCGAGCTTGCCGTCGTTGATCACGCGGCGTGCCTGCTCCGGCGACGTCACGATCCGCAGGAAGCCCTTGCCAGGGCCGCCGGCTTGCGCGTCGATGTAGTCCTGCAGCTCGCGCATCGCCTGGGCCTGCAACCGCGCGCTGACCATCTCGTTGCACGGGTTCTGCTTGAGCGGATACATCTCGCAGAGCGCGCGGTTCTCGACAAGATCGTTGACCATCAGCCGC
Organism: Actinomycetes bacterium; assembly: GCA_023429855.1. Classification (GTDB taxonomy): domain Bacteria; phylum Actinomycetota; class Thermoleophilia; order Solirubrobacterales; family Solirubrobacteraceae; genus JAGIBJ01. The sequence goes on along the minus strand of JAEZDB010000339.1, from coordinate 9,825 downwards.
AGCCCGCCGCGCCACGCCCGCTCGATCCACTTCCAGTACGTGCTCTCGTGGGTCTGGGAGTCGTGGGTCGGCCAGCCCGCGAAGGTCGGCCAGCCGCTCGCGCTGTGGCGGTGGTTCAGGTCGCCGTAGGAGATGAGGTTCTCGACGAGCGCCGTGCTGCCGTCGGCACCGTGATCAGGGCAGTCCTTCAGCGCGACGGTGACGCCGTAAGGGCTCCAAGGCCGTCCGCAATGGAAGCGGCCGCCGAGAAAGCGGTAGGCGCTCACGTGGGTGTGGGTATCGAGAAAGCCGCGGACCTGCGCGGTCGGGCTCGCGCCCTTGAGCGGAGTACCGGTCGTGCCGGTCTGCAGCTCGGGGAAGACGGCACAGCCGTCGGCGGCGACGAGCGACCAGCGAAGGTCAGCCCCACCCCTGGCCGTCAGGCGTCCGCCAGGGGCAACCGTGAGGTCCGCGCCGTTGAGCTTGCTCGTGAGCCGCACGGCCCCTTCGCCGTTGCGGCGCACCGTCCAGTCGGCCGGCAGCGCGGGCGTCGTCCGCCAGGTCAGCGGACTCGTGGCCTGCGGCATCCGCCGATCGGGGCCGTAGAGCAGGTAGCTCCCCAGGGCCGTCGCCTGCATGCGGAAGGGCGTGGCGCCCGCAGCCTGCGTTCCGGCAAGGCCGTAGCCGCCAGCGTCGCGGGCGACGTAGCGCCCGGTGTCGCGGTCCTTGAGGGCGAAGCACCCGCCCGCCACCGAGTAGACCGGCTCGGATGCGGCGGCGGGCACCGCCGCGGCCAGCGCGAGCAGGGCGCCGACGAGGAGAGAGCGAGTGACGGGGAGCACGCTTACGCACAATGGCGTGCTCCCGGCCGATCAGCAACCTTTTGGTAGGACTCCTACCGATCGACTGCCTGCTGCAGCTCGCGCTTGTTCATGCTCGATCGCCCGCTGATGTTCTGCTTCTGCGCCTCGGCGTAGAGCTGGTCCCTCGTGCGGCCCTTTGGCTTGTCGGTCCCCGAACGCTCGCCGCCGCGCTGCCCTGAGCTCTTGGGGTCCTGCGTCGACGTCTTCGAGGCCGTGCGACTCTCGCCGTGGCGCGCCTTCTCTTTATTGACGACGCGCGCGGCGACCTCTTCGGCCGTGCTCTCGCTTTTGCCCTGGTCGAGCTGAGACGCCTTCACGTGCTCGTACTGCCGGCCGCGTTTGCTGTCTTTCTTCACTCCGCGTGGTGGCATGCCGTTCCTCGCTGCCGATCGTGGGTGTGGCCGCCTCGGGCCCCGTTACGCCTTTGCGGTCGCCTTGGCGCGACTCGCCGACTTGCGCGCCGGCTTGGCCGCCGCGGCGGGTGCCGACGCGTTGGCAGCGCCGGGAGTCGACGCGTCGGGCGCCTCGGTGTCGACCACGCTGCGCACCACGCCGGGCAAGATCCCTTCGAGGTGGCGCTGCATCGCTTCCTCTTCCTTGCGATGCCGCTCGGCGAGTTTGGCGGTCTCGGTGTCGCCGATCTGCGCGGCAACGGTCTCGATCACGCGGTAGTGGGCGATCTCCTCCGCCTCGTTCCAGTAGCAGTCCCGCACGGCACGCAGCTCGTTGTCGGCCGGGCTTGTCCCGCGGAGGGCCTGCAGCGGAAGCTTGGCGATCGAGAGACCGCGGTTGGCGACGCCGAACGCAAGCTCGACGACCTTCTCAGCCGTCGCGACCCCCGGCAGCGTTCCGTCTTCGGCCGCGAGCGCGTCAACGCGCGCATCCAGGGCGTCGATCTGCCGGCGCGTCACCTTCAGGTGGTCGACGAGCGCGTGGCGGAGTACGGGGCTGCGGGCCAGGGTGATCTGCCCCTGGAGAGCGGTCTCCAGCTGGCGTTCTTTACTGCCGGCTTCGATCAGGTACTTGCTGATCACCAATCGGTCGCGGTTCGTAAGTACCTGGGTCGTCATCTGATCCTCCTCGGCGTGGTGCCGTGCGGCCGCGCAGAGCGGCCGGCTGTTCGCTGGTGGGAACGGGGAAATCGCCCTCGGCTCCGACCTTACGCGCGTCGCCACCCCTCTTCGCAGACGCCGTCAGGCAACGCCGGTCGCCCGCAAGGCGGGCTGTGCCGAGGTTTGCAAGTGCAGGGATTTTCGACTGCAAGGGGCTGACCGATCGGCGGAGATTTCGCCACGGCGACTTGACGTATGCTCGGTAAATCTCTGGACTGACGTTCATCCAGGGCCTCTGCACAGCGCTGGAGCGGCGATGAGCGCGGGGGCGCCGCAACCCGCGGAGGGATCGCCGAACCGGCCGTTCGCGTTCGACGTCGGGTTCCGCCTCTCGCTCCTGCTCGACCCGGACGGGACGGTCCGCGACGTCACCGAGATCAGCGGCCTGGGCGACGCCGGCCCGGAAGCGTTTCTAGGCCGTTCGATCATCGAGATCTCAGCGCGCCAGGGCAGTGGCCAAACGGGTGCAGCGACGTGGTCGCAGCGCCTGGCCGCCGCCCGCGACTCGACCAGCACGCGACACTACGCCGACCTGCCGCCGGGGGCTCCCGAGAACGCGCCGCGCTCGATCGACTCGTCCCTGACCCCAGTGCGACGCGCTGACGGCACGCTTGAGGCGATCCTCATCATCGTCGAGGACCGGACGAGGTTCTTCGAGACGCAGTCGCGCCTCCACGAGAGCGAAGCGCGGTTTCGCAACCTCACCGAGTCGCTGCCGCAAATGGTCTGGACGTCGAACGCTGCGGGTGTGGTCGACTACTTCTCCGTCCGCTGGACCGAGTTCACCGGGCGCTCGATGGAGCACCTGCTCGGCAACGGCTACCGCGACCTCCTCCACCCCGACGACCATCAGCCGCTGGCCGACGCGCGCGCGGGCGCGCAATCCGACCGTGCCGTCAGCTTCCGGATGCGCCGCCACGACGGGGAGTACCGGACGATGGAGAGCTACATGCAGCCGGTGTTCGACGAAGACGGCCGGATCGTGCGGCTCGTGGGCGCGACGAGCGACATCACCGAGCGCCAGCGGTCCGAGGACCAAGCCCGGGAGTATCAGGAGCAGCTGCGCACCGCGCTGGCCATGACGGGGCTCGGGCGCTTCACCGTCGATCTGCGTCCGCCGCGGCTCACCGGTGATGACCGCGTCTCGCAGATCATGGGCGCGTCAGCCGGCGACCTGCTCGCCGACGGCGACCCGGAGCACCTCTTCGATCCGATCCACGTGGGCGACAAACCGCGGATCCGGGCCGCATTCGCCGCCGCGCTCGACGGCGAAGCCGACTTCGACCAGGAGTACCGGATCCTGCGCCCGACCGAAGGCGGCGCCGAGGAGCGGTGGGTCGCCGTCGCGGGCCGTGTGGAGTTCGACGCCGAGGGCCCCCTGCGGATGTTCGGCGTGATCGAGGACACCACCGACCGCCACCGCGAGCACGAAGCCCGGACGCGGCTCCAGAAGCGCGAGGCGATCGGCACGCTCGCCAGCGGTATCGCGCACGACTTCAACAACGTGATCGGCGCGATCCTCAGCAATGCGGCGCTCGCTGAGAAGGAGCTCGACCTCGGCGCGTCGCCGGCCACGAGCATCGGCGAGATCCGGCGGGGTGCCGGCCGCGCCGCCGACCTCGTCCAGCGGCTGCTGGCCTACAGCCGCGAGGACGAACCCGAGCAAGCCGAGGTCGACCTCGCCGCGGTCGCCCGCGAGGTCTGCGCGCTGCTCCGCGCAACGCTCCCCCACTCGGTCGACCTCGACCTAACCGTGACGGCTGCCGCCCGCCCCGCGATCGTGCTCGGCGACGGCACGCAGCTGCACCAGGTGCTGATGAACCTCATCACGAACGCCGCGCAGGCGCTCGGCGCGGCGGGCGGCCAGATCAGCCTGCTCGTCGACCGCGTCGTGATCGACGCGGCCAAGGCCGTGGGCGATGACCCGGCCGGCGAGTGTGTTCGGCTGCAGGTGCGCGACGACGGCCCGGGCATGCCCGAAGAGGTCCGGCTGCGCGCGTTCGACCCGTTCTTCACGACGAAGGCCGCCGGCGAGGGCACCGGACTCGGCCTCGCCGCGACGCAGACGATCGTCCGCAGCCACGGCGGCTCCGTGCGGATCGAGAGCGTCGTCGACGCCTACACGACGGTCACCGTGCTGCTGCCGAGCCAGCGCGCCGACGAGTCGGCGGAGCCGACGACGGAGTCTGCCGCGGAGGCGCCGCCTGCCAGCGACGGCGCCCCGCCGAGGGTGCTCTTCGTCGACGACGAGCAGGCGCTCGCCAAGCTGGCCGAGCGCGCCCTGCCGGTCTACGGCTGCGATCCGGCGGTCTTCACCGACCCGGCTGCCGCCCTCGAGGCGTTCACGGCAAGCCCGCACGCGTTTGACGCCCTCGTCACCGATCTCTCGATGCCGGGGCTCACCGGCCTCGAGCTGAGCGCGCAGATGCGGGCCATCCGGCCAGAGCTGCCGGTCGTCCTCACGTCGGGCTACCTGACTCCGGAGCACGAAGCCGAGGCCCGGCGCCAGGGCGTCGACGCGATCATCGCCAAGCCGTGCTCGATCGACGCTCTCGCGAGCGCCGTGCTTCGCCTCGTTTAGCTCCGTGCAGGATCGGGCGGGAACGCCACAGCGAGGCGGGTGGGCCCGCCCTGCGAGGTTCCCTTACGCCGCGAGCTGCTCGGGAGCAGCAGCGGCCGGAGCGACACCCGTGAGGCCGGGGGTGGCCTGCGCCACGACCGGCTCGGCGTCTTCGACGATCTCGGTGATCTTGAGGCCGTAGACGTCGTCCATCACGAGCACTTCGCCGCGGGCAACGAGGCGGTCGTTGATCCGCAGCGCCAGCGGCGCGCCGGCGGTGGTGTCGAGCGGGATGACCGCACCCGGGCCGAGCTCGAGCGCTTCGCCGAGCGTCATCGACGAGCGACCGAGCTCGACGGTGACCGAGACGCGCACGCCCACGAGGCGCTCGAGGTCGGCGACCGGAGCGGCGTGTGTGGCAGTGAGTTCAGGCGAATCGAGCATGGGAGCAAAGAGTTGGAGTAGAGATCCAGTGGTCTAACGAGGTATCGGCACGGAGCGCCGGTTACTGAACCGCGACGTCGGTGAAGATCAGGTGCTCGACCTTCACGTCGGTATTGGCCTTGATCTCCTCGACGATCTCTTCCTTGAGGTGGTGGCGCTTCGTCTTGTTGATCAGGTCGTTGGCCGAGGCGCCGGTGATGGCGTCGGTCACGATGTCGCGCACGATCGCCTCCTGCGGCAACGTGCCGTAGCCCTCCGGCGCCTTGGGGGCGCCGTGCCCGCCACCGCCAGCCTCGGCCATGGCCTCGGCGAGGTAGTGGTGCTTGAGGATCAGACCCACGTTGAGCTTCGCGAACCGGCCGTCTTGCAGGTTGACCAGGAAGTCCTTGGGCATGATGTAGACCTCGCCGTGGACCTTGGGCTTGGGCGCCGCCTCTGCAGGCGCCTTCGCGAAGAAGGTCTTGCCGGCCAGCAGGCCGACCACGAGGATCACGATGGGAAGGATGAGCTTGGGCTTCATGGGTCTGGTTGGCTAGTGGTACTCGGAGGACGAGGACTCAGTGCGAGGCCTCTGCGGTTCCGGAGGGGGCTTCCTCCGAGAAGTGGGTGGCGGTGTCGGACGCTTCAAGCTCGGCGGCCTTCGCGGCGTCCGCCGAGGCCTCATCGCCGTGCGCAGATGCGTCGGCGTCATCGGCTCTCGCCGCTGCCTCGGTTTCGGCGGCGACCGACGAGGCCGTCTGGCTGCGTGGCAGGAAGAGCTCGACGCGGCGGTTGCTAGCGCGACCAGCCGTGGTCTTGTTTGATGCGATCGGGTCGTAGTACGCACGGCCGGTCGCCGTGAGGCGGGCCGGGGAGACCTTGTCGGCGATCAGCTGGCGAACGACCGACGAGGCGCGGGCCGTCGAGAGCTCCCAGTTGCTTGGGTACTGCCCTGAGACGGGCTGGACGTCGGTGTGGCCGGAGACGTTGACGGCGTGGCGGCCGTCGGCTCGCAGCAGCCGGGCGAGATCGGCGATCAGCGGAAGCGCCCCCGATTTGATCGCGGCGGAGCCGGAATCAAAGAGGAGACCGTCGGTCTTCAGGCGCACGTGGAGGCCGTCAGGCGCCACTTCCGTCTGGACTTTGTCTTTGATGCCGGCTTTCGCGGCGGCAGCCTGGACCATCTGCTCGAGGCGTTTGAGGTCCTCTTGCTCCTCTTGAGCGGAGCTGGCCTGACCGGAGCTCTGCGGAGCGAGAGCAGCCTGCAGCGACGGCCGCGGCGGGGCCGCAGCCGGCGTGGGCACACCGGACTCGGCGCCGGTGTCCTTGATGGCCTCGCCACCGCTCATCACGGGCGGGCCGTTGAACGCGGAGTTGAGCGACTTCGACAGCTCGTCGAACTTGCCCTTGTTCACGTTCGAGATCGAGAACATGACGATGAACAGCGCCATGAGGAGCGTGATCATGTCGGCGTAGGTCAGCAGCCAGCGCTCGTCTGGGTGCTCGTCGTGCGCGGCGTGCTTGTGCTTGCGCGACACGGCTAAGCGGCCTTTTTGTCTTCTACCGCGGAGAGCTTGGGGGCCCCTGGGAGCGTGACGCCCGCGCGCTGCTTCGGTGGCAAGTAGGAGAGCAGACGCTCGGCCACCATCCGCGGGTTGTCGCCCCGCTGGATCGCCATGATCCCGTCGATCGTCATATTGCGCTGCTGGACTTCCCAGCCCGAGACCTGCTTGAGCCTCGTGGCGATCGGCAGCGCGATCACGTTCGCGAAGCCGACGCCCATGAGCGTGGCGATGAAGGCGACGGAGATCGAGGGACCCAGCGAATCGGGGTCCGAGAGGTTGCCGAGCACGTGCACGAGCGAGATGACGGTGCCGAGCACGCCGATCGTCGGCGCGAAGCCCGAGGCCGCGCGGAAGACGTCTTCGCCGACCTTGTGGCGTGCCTGCATGCTCTCGACCTCGATCTCGAGCATCTCCTCGACCACGTGGCCGTCGGTGCCGTCGACGACGAGCTGCAGCCCTTTGCGCGTGAACTCGTCGGGGATCTCGGGGAGCTGCGCTTCAAGCGCAAGCAGGCCGTCGCGGCGTGCAACATCGGCGAAGCCGACCAGCCGCTCGACCTGGCCAGGCAGATCGGGTGTCTCCGACATGAACGCGGCTTTGTAGCCGGGCACGATCTGCTTCATGCCCTCCATGCCGAACGACGCCATGGTCGCGCCGAGCGTGCCGCCGCCGATGATGAGCGTCGGTGCCAGCGCGTACAGCTGCATGGGAGTGACGCCCTCGACCATGCCTCCCAAGAGGATCAGGACGATCGCGACGATGACGCCGATGAGGGATCCAGCTTTCATTGACCGGAACATCGGCGGTGCACAGATGAACTTGCGTGCTTGTCCAACAAGCTGGACAGGTGATCCGTTGCTCGGTATGCAAGCGGCAGGAGCTACCTCGCGAGCGCGCCACAAAGGGTCCACAACCCTTTAGTGGCGGGCTTTTCTGACGAGTCGCGCAGCCGGACACGAACGTCCGGAAACTGGTCTAACCGGTTGGCCGGGGGCGGCGGCGCTAGTCCGCGTCGCCGTCGCCGGGGGCGTCGACGTCGGTGTCCGACGGCGCGTCTGGCGCCTCGGCAAGTGGCGCCTCGTCCGACGGCACGTCTGGTGCCGGCGCGAGCGGCGTGTCGTCGGCCGCACTGACGTCCGCAGCCGCGGTCGGCGGATCGGCGACGAGCGCCGGACCCGGTCCGGTGGCCCGGCCCGGGATCCCGGTCACGTGCAGCACGAGCGTCCCGTGATCGCTGACCTCCAGGTCGCCGTGGGCGACGGGCGTCCCGCCCGACACCAGGTCGACCGGCGCGTCGGCGCGCTCCTCGAGCTCGAGGACCTCGCCGCTCTGCAGGTGCAGGATGTGGGCGAGCGGCACGTTGGCATGGCCCATGCCGATCGCCAGTTCCAGCGGCACGGCCGCCAAGGCCCGGTCGAGCTCGCCGCGCATCAGCTTGGCCGCCGCCGTGTCGGGCTCGTCGCCCTCTGCTGCCGGCTCGGCGGCCGGTTCGGGGGCGGCGTCGGCGCTGAGGCGCGCCGCCATGATGCCGGGGACGACCACCACGAGGCGGACTTCGTGCTCGTCGTTGTGGAGCATGAGCACCACGGCGTCGGGCAGCGGTCCCACCTCGGCGCGGATCGCTGCGTCGTCGGGGTTCACCGACACCTGGGTGCTCGAGCAGTCCGGCGGAAGGTCGGCAACCGGAGCGATCGCGCTGGCGATCGCCTGCGTCACGGTCGTCGCCGTCTCGCGGGCCGCCTCGGCGACGAGGTCGCTCCACTTCGGCGGCTCGGGGTCGTCGGGCTTGCGGTCCTCGGGCGCGATCGGCGCCGGGGTCGGCGGGACGTCGAAGCCGAGCACAGCCGCCATCGCTGCCGGCGCACCGCCGAGCAGCACGCCGCCGGGGGCGACGAAGGTCCAGCGCGTCACGGCGAGCAAGAGCGGGCGCTCAGCGCCGACAAACGGGTCGGCGCCGCGCGGCAGGGGCGTGACGCCGCCCACCTGCACCTGTTCTGGGAGCGCGGCGCGAGCAGCCTCAACCGCGATGTCGGCGATCGGGTCGAACACCGCGTTCATGTACCGGCTCCCACACGCACGGCGCGGTGCAGGCCGCTGCGGCCGATGTGGCCGTACTGCACGGGCACCCCGTCGACGATCAGCGCCGCCGACTCGGTGGCGGGCGTCGGCAGGGCCACGCGGTCGCCGGGATGGAGTTCGGCGATCTGGCCAGCCGTGAGCTGCACGGAACCCAGGCGCACCTGGACCTCGACGTTGGCTTCGCCGAGCCGGGCCTGTACGGCGCGCGTGGTCTCCGGGTCGTCGCTGGCGCTGCGCGCTGACGGACGCGAAAGCATCGGGGCGACCGGCGCCAGGGTGCTCTGCGGAAACGCGAGGTGCAGCACGCTGAGCGTGTTGAAGATCTTGACCTCGACGGCGATGAGCAGCATCAGCGCGGTCGGCTCGAGGTCGGCCGCGAGCGCGCCCTGCGACTTGACGCCGGTCGCGGTCAACGTCGCACCGGTCGCCTCGGTCCAGAGGCGCCCGAGCGCGGAAACGAGCAGGTCGTTCATGCGGCTGAGCAGCGCGCGGTCGATGGTGGTGACGGTGCGCAGCGGGCGAGCCGGGTCGGGCTCCGTGCCAAGCAGGCGCTCGACGACCAGCGACGCCAGCGTCGGGTCGAGCACGAGGTAGAACTGGCCGCCGGACGACGTCTCGATGATCGTCGTGACGGCGTCCTCAGCCGGGATCGGGTGGCCGTCGCGCCACGCGAGCTCACGGACCCACAGCGGCTTGAGGTCAAGGCTGAGACCCAGTTCCGCGGTCGCGCGCGGACCGACGATCGGGCCGAGGTCGTCGACGAGCTTGCGCAGGCGCGCCTGCTGGTCGGGCGGCAGCGCACTGGGCGCGGAGAAGTCGACGGGGCGCAGCCACGGCTGGCGGCCGTCCTTCGACCCTGGATGAAAGATGCGAGGCTCGCTCACGGGAGATCCCCCGGAGGATCGGCACCGACTGGCCGAACCTGTAGGCCCACCCTAACCCTGCAGCGCGGCGCCCAGGGGCGCCCAGCTACACGGAGGGCAGGAGCTTCGGGGTACCGAAGGTGTGGCGGCCGATCTCGGCGCGCCAGTGCATGACGGCGTCGACGACCTCTTGCGGCGTCTCGGAGACGACCAGGCGGGCACCGGTCACGAGCGTGATCACGGTGTCGGGGTTGGCTTCGACGGTGGCGACGAGGTCGCAGTTGAGCACGAGCGAGGCTTCGCTCTGGCCGAGGCGGTGAAGGGTGATCATGGGAGAGAGCCGAACGAGAAGCCGTGCTGCCGACGAGCGGGCGGCTGCGC
>JAEZDB010000319.1 GCA_023429855.1 Actinomycetes bacterium | reverse complement strand
CGGTGCTGCCGGCCCGCAGGGGCTCCCTGGCGTCAACGGGCTCGACGGCGCTGACGGGCTCGACGGCGCTGACGGGCTCGACGGCGCCGCGGGGCTGCAAGGTCCGGCTGGTGTGGCCGGCGCTGCCGGTCCGGCTGGTCCAGCTGGTCCAGCTGGTTCTCCAGGGGACGGCCGGCGTCGCTGGATCGACCGGCGCAGCTGGTCCCGCAGGAGCGACCGGAGCGACCGGTCCGACCGGACCCTCCGGTCCACAAGGGATGGCTGGTCCCGCGGGCGTGACCGGTGCAATCGGACCGCAGGGGCCGATCGGTCAGACCGGCCCGGCGGGCGCCGACGGCACGGACGGCCTGAACGGCGCAGACGGCCTGAACGGCGCAGACGGCCTGGACGGCGCAGACGGCCTGGACGGCGCAGACGGGGCTCGTCGGCACCGAGGTCTCCGCGACCGCGACCTGCCCAGGCGGCACGACGCTGCTCTCAGGCGGTGGCCGCGCAGTGATGCGGCTCAACGCCGACGGCAGCGAGACCGCGTTCGTCGACGAGCTCCTGTCCGACACCCTCAGCGCGCTCACGGGCTCGGAAGCCTGGCCGGCGACCGGCACGCCGAACGCCTGGAAGGCGACCGCTCAGGTCTTCGGCGGGACCTTGATCGCGAAGGTCAAGGTCTACGCCTGGGCGCTCTGCGGCAGCTGATCAAGCGCGGCTCGCGCCCGGCTGCCACAGCGGCTCCTCGCCGCCGGCGTTCGCGGCGCGAGCCAGGATGAACAGCAGGTCCGAGAGCCGGTTGAGGTACTTGCGGGTCTCGGGCGAGTGGTCCTCTACGTCGAGGACGCGCCGCTCTGCTCGGCGGCAGACGGTCCGCGCGACGTGGAGCTGGGCCGCGGCCAGGGTGCCGCCTGGGAGCAGGAACGACCGCAGCGGCTCGAGCTCCTCGTTGACCTCGTCGCAGCGCTCCTCCAGCCACGCCGTCTGAGACTCGTTCACCCGCAGGCGCGCCCCGGCCTTGGTGTCGGGGGCGTCCGGCGGAACGGCGAGGTCGGCACCGACGTCGAACAGGTCGTTCTGAATCCGCTGGACCCACGGCACGAACCGGTCGTCGAGACCGCCACTGGCCAGGACGACGCCGAGGTGCGTGTTGAGCTCGTCGACGTCGCCGTAGGCCTCGATCCGCGGGTGGGTCTTGGGCACCCGCGACATGTCGCCCAGGTGCGTCTCCCCGCCGTCGCCGGTCCGGGTGTAGATGCGCGTGAGGTTGACGGCCATGGCGCAGAGCCTACGCCGCGACCTCCGCGAGTGAGACCGAGCGGTCGGCGGCGAGCGTGATCGCCCGGCCGATGAACTCGTCCTTCGGCAGCTCGGCCAGGACCTCGGGGTCGGTCGAGCCGCCGATCGCTCGGCGGCCATCCGGCAAGGTCGCGAAGACGATCCCGTACTGCGGCGCACCGTCACGGCCGTAGAGCGCCGTGGCGACCTCGACGGTCAGGACGCCCGCCGCGGCGGCCTCCTCGGGCGACGCGACCTCGCGCTGCGCGGGCGCCGGAGTGGGGCGGAGGGTCTCGTAGGGCTTGCTCGGAGCGCTGGTGCCGTAGAGGCCGTAGGCGTGCTTCGTGGCATACCAGCCGAGCGACGACGAGATGCCGAGCGTGCCCGGCTCGGCGTTGCGCAGTTTGCGGGCGACGCCGATCACGCCGTGCGTGCCGAAGTTGTTGCCCGGACCGCCGAAGAACGTCAGTCCGCCGGTCTCGGTGAGCGGCCGCGACGGGTCGTCGATCGGCAGCCCCAGCTCGCGCGCGGCGATCTGCACGGCCGACGGGAAGCACGAGTACAGGTCGACCGGACCGAGGTCGGCCGCCGTGATGCCGGCATGGTCGAACAGCGCCTCGCCAATTGCGCGGATCGCGGGGGAGCGATGCAGTTCGGCCCGTTCGCTCACGAACCATTCGTCGTTGGCCTGCGCGCCCGCGTGGACGTAGACCCACTTGGACTCGGCGATCCCAAGCTCGCGCGCGGCCTTCGCGGAGCAGAGGACGAGGGCCGACGACTGGTCGACGCGGAAGTTCGCGACCATGAACTTCGTGTACGGGTGCGAGACCTGGCGGTTGCCGGGGGTCGGCGTGGCGATCTCTTCGGCCGACTGCGGCGACTGGACCCAGGCGTTCGGGTGCCACGCGGCCGTCTCGCTGAAGCGCGACCACAGCTCGGCCGCGACCTGGCGCTGCTCGGAGACGGTGCGACCGGCGTCGGCGGCGATCGCCTGCTCCATGAGCGCGTAACCGAGGACCGGTACGGCGAACCCGACGGCCAGCTCGGATTCGGAGTTGCCAGGCTTGTCGCCCTCGAGCACCTCGGTCTCGCCCTCGGGCTTGCGCGAGGCGGCGTCGCCGAAGGACTCAAACGAGGTCTTCTCGCTGTGGAGCGCCTCCGCGCCGCACATCAGCGCCACGTCGAGCTCGCCGGCCTGGATTCGGGCCGCGAGCTCGTTGACGAGCAGCTGCGAGCCGTTGCCGCCGACCATGCTCGAGCGCATCGTCGCGACGTCGTCGAGACCGAGCGCCTGCGCGACGTCGATGCCCGGGGTCAGGTCGGGCCAGCTCGCTGACGGCGCGACGGCCACCACCTGCGCGGCGGCCAGGATTGCGCGCGCCTCAAGCGAGGGCTCGTCCGTGCCGTCAGTCTCGGGAGCGCCAGCGGCGTCGGCCGCGGCGGCGCGGATCGCCCGGGCCATGAATTCGGGGACCGGGCCGGGCGGCGTGCCGCCTGGTCGGGCGGTGACCTCGCCGAGGCCGACCAGGACCGGCGTGCGGTAGTCGATCGTCATCTGCGTCTCCTCTTCGTCGACGGCGGGCCTAGAGGCCCATCGAACGGCCGATGATCTCGCGCATCACCTGGTCGGTGCCGCCGCCGATCGGGCCCAGACGGGCGTCGCGCAGGCCGCGCTCGACCGGCCCCGCGAGGTAGCCGGCACCGCCGTGCAGCTGCACGCACTCGTCGGCGATGTTGAGGCAGACGCGCTGGGAGAACAGCTTGACCATCGAGACCTCGAGCGTGGCGTTCTCGCCCGCGGCGAACTTCGCCAGCGCCGCGTAGGCCTGGGCCCGAGCGGCGTAGAGGTCGGTCGCCATCTGCGCGATCGCGTGGCGGTTGACCTGGAACGTGCCGATCTTGCGGCCGAACGCCTCACGCTGCTTGACGTACTCCAGGGTCTGCTCCAGGCCCCACTGGGCACCGGCGATCGCGCCGGTCGAGAGCACGAGCCGCTCCCACTGGAAGTTCTGCATGATCAGCTTGAAGCCGCCGTTGACCTCGCCGAGCAGGTTCTCGTCCGGCACGAACACGTCCTGGAACGCGATCGCACCGGTGTCGGAGCAGTGCCAGCCCATCTTGTCGAGGGCCGTCGCGGTCACGCCCTCGCCCTTGTCGATGATCAGGAACGACATGCCGCCGTGGCCGCCCTCCTCCGACGTCTTGACGGCGGCGACGTAGAAGTCCGCCCGCACGCCGTTGGTGATGAAGACCTTCTCGCCGTTGACGATCCAGCCGCCGTCGACCTTCTCGGCGCGCGTCTGGATGTTGGCCACGTCGGAGCCGGCGCCCGGCTCGGTGATGGCGAGCGCGCCGATCTTCTCGGCCTTGATCCCAGCCGTCAGGTAGCGCTGCTTCTGCTCCTCGGTACCGAACGCGTTGATCGGCGGCAGCGCGAGGTCGACGTGCGCGCAGATGCCGACGGCCAGGCCAGCGGCGCCCGTACGCGAGAGCTCCTCGCAGAACACGGTGCCGTGGAGGTAATCGCCGCCTTCGCCGCCGTACTCCTCGGAGAACTTCAGGCCGATGAAGCCGTGCTCGGCGAGCTTGTGGAAGACCTCGTTCGGGAACCACTTCTCGGCCTCCCACTGCTCGATGTGGGGGCGAAGCTCCCGCTCGACGAAGCTGCGGATACTCGCCCGCAGCTCCTCGTGCTCTTCGGTGAAGGGAGGCATGAGACCGGCCGTGGGCGCAAACGAACTTACAGTCATGAAACCGCAGCGTCGCAGACGGCCCGGCGGGATGCAAGACAGCTGTTCGGTTTCTTTGCGGCAGCTGGACGAGGGTCGGTGCGGTGGCGCGCGACGAGGCCGTCCGGCGATAGTGTCGCCGCCGTGTCTGCACTGCGTCGCCGTCCCCGACAGCTTGCCGCGATCGCGCTGGCCGGGAGCGCAGCGGCTGCGCTCGGGGCCTGCGGCGCCGGCCCCCGCGAGGCCAGCACGTCGACGGTCGACGGCCTGATCCTCGACCGCGGCACCGTCGTCGGCGAGTCCGGCGACCGGCCGAAGGGCACCCGCGCGCTCAACGCCGAACCTTCGAAGACGCTCGATCAGCTGCAGACGTCGATGCACCACCAGCAGTTCGGCGACGGCGGGCTCACCCTGCTGCCGTACCTCAACGGCCTGGAGCCCAACGAGATCCCGGTCGACGAGGAAGCCGCCAAGCACACGTACCCGGGCGACATCGCGTACCCGGGCGACCGCGTCGGCTGGATCCCGCGCGACAAGTCCGACGTGGCGGCCGTCCCGACCGGCGTGGTCGGGCTCTTCCCGGCGCCGTTCACGACGCGCTTCACGAAGAAGCGGCGGCTGCTGCCGATCCGCATCCAGTGCGCGGAGACGCAGTCTGATGCCTGCAACGCCACGCAGCAGGTCCTCACCGAGCTGAAGCTCCACACGGCGACGTCGAACCTGCAAGACACCTCGGCGATCGACGAGCTCCGCGTCTACGTCGGCAGCTGGCCGCAGCTGCGGCCAGCAATGCAACGCGGCCGCATGAGCAATGCGCGTGCCGTCGAGACCGAAGCCGAGCGCAACGGCTACGGCTTCCAGATCTCCGCTGACGGCCAGCAGATCCGCGCGGCGGCGCCGTTTGGGGAAGCGGCGACGCCCGCGATGTACGGTCCCGGCACGGGCGTGATCTTCGCGGTGCGCGACGAGCTCGGCTCGCCGGCCTGGATCGTGACGGGCGCCGACGACGCCGGCGCGGCCGCCGCTGCCAAGGCGCTCGACGAGAACGACCTCGCCGGCCGCGTCTCGGCGATCGTGCCGCCGCGCTGAGGCACATCCCCCCCCCCC
>JAEZDB010000317.1 GCA_023429855.1 Actinomycetes bacterium | reverse complement strand
CGGTTCACCTGGAGCGCCTGCGCCGAGGGCTACGCGCAGAGCTTCGCGCGCACGCTGGGCATGCAGCGCAGCGCGGTCGGCCCGCCGGCTGCGGGCGTTAGCTGATGGCGGGTTCGCCTTTGAGGAGCGCCAGGTCGGCGCGGACCATGAGGCGGATGAGCTGCTCGAAGTTGGTGGTGGGTTCCCAGCCGAGCTTCTCTTTGGCTTTGGAGTAGTCGCCGATGAGCAGGTCGACTTCGGCGGGGCGCACGAAGCGCTCGTCGATGCGCACGTAGTCCTTCCACGCGAGGTTGACCTCGTCGAAGGCGACTTCCACGCACTTCTGCACCGACTGGGTCTCGCCGGTGGCCAGGACGTAGTCGTCGGGCTCGTCTTGCTGCAGCATCCGCCACATGCCCTCCACGTAGTCCTTGGCGTAGCCCCAGTCCCGCTCGGAATCCAGGTTGCCCAAAGCCAGCTCGTTGGCCTTGCCAAGCGAGATGGCCGCGGCGTGCCAGGTGATCTTGCGCGTCACGAACTCCAGGCCGCGGCGCGGAGACTCGTGGTTGAACAGGATCCCCGACGAGGCGTGCAGATCGTAGGACTCGCGGTAGTTGAGCGTGATGTAGTGGCCGTACGCCTTCGCCACCCCATACGGGCTGCGCGGGTGAAACGGCGTCATCTCCGTCTGCGGCACCTCGCGCACCTTGCCGAACATCTCCGACGAGCTTGCCTGGTAGAACCGCGCCTCCGGCGCCGCCTCACGCAACGCCTCCAAAACGCGCGTCACACCGACACCCGTGAACTCCGCCGTCAGCACCGGCTGCACCCACGACGTCCCCACAAAGCTCATCGCCGCCAGGTTGTAGACCTCATCGGGCCTAGACGCCCGCAGCGCATCGACCAGCGAGCGGTGATCCAGCAGATCCGCCTGATGCAGCGTGATCTTGCCCTCCAGATGATCGATCCGCTCGAACTTCTCCGTCGACGCACGACGCACGACGCCATGCACCTCGTACCCCTTCTCGAGAAGCAGCTCGGCCAGATAGGAGCCGTCCTGCCCCGTGATACCTGTGATCAATGCGCGCTTGGCCATCGAGCGAACCCTACGGGAGGTCCCACCGCTCGCGCGTCGTCAGCACCTGGCCGCGCCGGGGCGGTGCATCGCCGGGGCACCCGGCGCCGGTAACGTCCGGCGGCATGTCTGCCCTCCGCGCCTCGGTCGCCCGCGCCACCGACCCTCACCAGTTCGACCTGGTGCCGACCGGCCCCGGGACGATCCTCGACGTCGGCTGCGGCAGCGCGAAGACCCCGGGTGCGGTCGGCCTCGACATCTCGGCCGACACCGACGCCGACATCGTCCACAACCTCGACGAGTTCCCGTACCCGATCGACGACAACTCGTTCGATCAGATCCTGCTCCAGGACGTGATCGAGCACGTCGCTGAGCCGTATCGCGTCTTCGAGGAGCTGCACCGGATCGCGCGGCCCGGCGCCCGCATCCAGCTTCGTACGCCGCACTTCTCGTCGGTGCTCGCCTACGGCGACCCGACCCACCGCCACTACTTCTCGACGATCGCGATCCGGGCGCTGGCTGAGCCGCGGTTCGCGCACTACACGCAGATCCGCTTCAACACCGTCCACGTGACGCTCGACCTCTGGGCGCCGTTCCGCCTGCTCGGTATCGCCGCGCTCGCGAACCGGTACCAAGACACCTACGAGAAGTACTTCGCGTTCCGCTACCCGACGATGAACATTCGGGCGGAGTTCGAAGTCCTCAAGTAGGCCGCCGGCTTCCGACCCATGCACGTCGCGCTCAACGCCCTCTTCCTCACCCCGCCGATGGGCGGGCTGGAGACGTACGTCCGCGAGCTCTGCCGCGAGCTGCTGCAGCTGCCAGACGCGCCGCGGATCACGGTCTACGCCAACCCGGCGGGCCACGCGAAGCTGATCCGCGAGGACTGGGCCGGCGACGCCCGGATCGTCAACGCCAGCCGATTGGGGCGCAACGGCGTGAAGGCCCTGAGCGAGCTCGGACCACTGGGTCCGGTCGCCGACCGCGCCGGCGCCGACGTGATCCACTCGGTCGCCCTGACGGGGCCGCTGGCGAGCCGCGCCAAGCGGGTCGTGACGATCGCCGACATCACGTGGATCACGCACCCTGAAGATACGGCGACGCAGCGGCTGTGGCGCACCCTCGTGCCGTTGGTCGTGCGGCGCGCGCACGAGGTCGTGACGATCTCGGAGTACGCGGCACGGCAGGTCGAAGGCGCGCTGCCCGTGAAGCCGGACCACTTCCACGTGACGCCGCTCGCCGGCCACCCGCCCGCCGCCGTGCCGGCAACACCGGAGGCGGAGCTGCGCGACCGCCTCGGGCTCGGCGACGGGCCGATCGTGCTCAACGTCGGCCAGCGCGGTGGGCATCGCAACCTGGCGCGGCTGATCGACGCCGTTGCGCTCGTGCGCGACACGCTGCCCGGAACCGTCCTCGTGATGCCCGGTTACGCGCCGCCCGAGGCCGACGAGCCGCTCAAAGAGCGCGCCCGCGAACGCGGCGTCGCCGACGCCGTGCACTTCGTCGGCTACATGTCGGCCGAAGACCTCGACGGGCTCTACCGCGCGGCCGGTGCCTTCGCGATGCCGTCGCTCGTCGAAGGCTTCGGATTGCCAGTCGTCGAGGCCATGCAGCGGGGCACGCCGGTCGCCTGCACACGCGACTCAGCTCCGAGCGAGGTCATGGGCGACGCCGGTGTCACGTTCGACGCGAACGATCCCTCGTCGATCGCCGCGGCGCTCGTCAGGCTGATGACCGACCGGGAGCTGCAGAGCAAGCTGCGCGCCGCCGGACCGGTTCGCGCGGCCGAGTTCACCTGGCGCCGCTGCGCCGAGGAGACGCTCGCGGTGTACCGCAAGGCGCTCGCGTGACCGAACCCGAAGCGGTCGCCACAGGCAGCGCCGGCGGCGAGGTCGGCGACGTCCTCGACACGGCGGAGGCCGGCCGCCGCGTCCTGACCGGCGGCGCGCTACGCATCGGCGGCTACGCGCTCGGGCTCCTGGCCTCGATGGCCTCCGCCGCGGTGATGCTGCGCTACCTCGGCGAGATCGACTACGGCAAGTTCGGCGTCGTCACGGCGCTCATCACGATCGTCCAGTTCGTCACCGATCTCGGGATGACCACACTCGGCGTGCGTGAGTACTCGCAGCGCACCGGCGAAGACCGCGACCGCTTCATGCGCGTGCTGCTCGGCATGCGGCTGGCCACCACGGCGCTGATCGTGTCGGCGTCGACCGCCCTCGCCGTGATCCTCGGCTACGACAGCGAGATGCTCGCGGGCGCCGTCCTGCTCGGCGTCGCGGCGGGGATCTCCGCCTTGGCCGGCACAATCGCGATCCCGCTGCAGGTCGAAATCCGCATGGGGATCGTCACCGGCATCGACGTCGCGCGGCAGGTCGGCACGGCCATCGCCTACGTCGCCTTGTCGGTGGCGGGCGCCGGGCTCGTCGCGTTCTTCGGGGTGTCGGTACCGATCTACGTCCTGGTGCTGCTGGCCTTCTACGTATTCGTGCGCGGCTCGATCCCGCTGCGGCCCGAGTTCGATCTCGATGAGTGGAAGCGGCTGCTGCGGCCGACCGTGGTCTTCGCGCTCGCGTCAGCCGTCGGGGCGATCTACGTCTACGGCGCCATGGTGCTCACCGAGATCGTCACCAGCGACCTCGAGACGGGTTACTTCGCCGCCGCGTTCCGCGTGTTCATCATCATCGCGACGTTCCCCGCCTTGGTCGCAGCGACGGCGTTTCCGCTGCTCTCGCGCGCCGCACGCGACGACCACGACCGCCTCGAATACGCCGGGCAGAAGCTGTTTGAGGGTTCAGCGATCCTCGGTGGCGCAGCGCTCGTCGGCCTCGTGCTCGGCGCGGAGGTCGTGATCGACGTGCTCGCCGGACCGAGGTACGAGCCGTCGATCCCCGTGCTGCGGATCCAGGGTGCCGCACTCGCGTTGACGTTCGTGATCTCCTCGTTCGGCTTCACGCTGCTGGCGCTGCATCGCCATCGGGCGATCATCGTCGCCAACCTCTGCGCCCTCACGGTCAGCGCCACCGCGGTGCTCACCCTGGGCTCCACGCACGGCGCACTCGGCGCTTCGTGGGGCGTCCTGCTCGGCGAGACGACGCTGGCCACGGGCTACCTGGTCGCCCTCGGCGCGCTGCGGCCGAAGCCCGGAACCGCGTTGCGGGTGGTGCCTGCGGTCGTTGCGGCCCTGCTTTGCTGGTTCCTGCCATTGCCGCCCGTCGCCATCGTCACGCTCGGCCTGCTCGTCTACGCTGCGGGCCTCATGCTCTGCCGCGCCGTCCCCGATGAGATCCTCGAGCTGGTTCCGGGCCGTGCTGCGAGGAGCGGATCCGCATGAGCGCGCCAGCCACCAAGGTCCTCGTCGTCCGCGGGCACCAGGGCACGCCGTGGGAACTGCGCCAGTGGGAGCAGCTGCCCGAGCGGTACGCCGTGAGCTACCTGCGCACCAGTCACAACGGCTGGGACATCGGCGAGCTCGCCGTCGACGCCGTGCCGGTGTCGACGCGCCGCGATCGCCTGCCTCGCGGCCTGCCGGGCGACGTCGCCACGATCCTGCTCGGCGACCGCTACACCGACGCCGGCGACGCCTACGACGCCGCCGACATCGTCCACGCCGAGGAGCTCGGCTACTGGTTCGCCGCCGACGCGGCCCGCGCAAAGGCCCGCCACGGGTTCAAGCTCGTGCAGACGGTGTGGGAGACGCTCCCGATGGGCGACGCCTACCGCCGCAAAGGCACGCAGCGCTACCGCGCCGAGGTGCTCGCCGCCACCGACCTGTTCCTCGCCGCGACCGAGCGCGCGAAGGTCGGCCTGCTGCTGGAGGGCGTCGACGAGGCGAAGATCCGCGTCGTCGCGCCGGGCATCGACACCGCGCGTTTCGCGGTCCGCGACGCGGCACCGCCGAACGGCCCGCACGTGATCCTCTCTCCGGGCCGCCTCGTCTGGGAGAAGGGCCACCACGACGCGATCCGCGCAATCGCCCTGCTGCACCGCGGCATCGTGCCGCTGCCGGAGGGTGTCGCGCCGCCTCGGCTGCGCATCGTGGGCCGCGGACCAGAAGAGGCACGGCTCAACGCGCATGCCGACGAGCTCGGCGTCGGCGCCGCCGTTGAGATCGGCGCGCTGCCCTACGACGAGATGCCCAGGGCGTTCGCAAGCGCGTCGGCGCTGCTGCTCGGCAGCCAGTCGTCGGCGACCGCCGCGCGCCACCCGTTCGACGTGCCGCGCGCGTTCTGGGAGGAGCAGTTCGGGCTCGTGTTCGCCGAGGCGATGGCAGCGGGGCTCGACATCATCACGACGACGAACGGCGCGATCCCCGAAGTGCTCGCTGGCCAGGGGACGCTCGTCGGCCCCGGCGACCACATCGGCATGGCCGAGGCGCTCGCCGCCGGACCGCTCCAGCGGCCTGCGGGCACGCGCGTCGAGTACCCCGCCGAGCTGGTGCAGCGCTACTCGATCGGCGCCGCTGCCGAACGGCTTGCGAGCGCCTACGACGCGGTGCTCGGCGCCAGCACGTCGCTGCGGCGGTAGAGCAAGTCCAGTGGCGACAGACGGTCGTGGAGCTCGTATCGCGAGCCGATGACCGCTTCGATCGGCGGGCGGCCGGCCACCTCGTCGTGCACTTCGACCAAGATCCAGCGCGGCGCGTGCCGGTCGAGATCGAGGCCGGCGAGCACGCTTGGCTCGTAGCCCTCGACGTCGAGCGACAGCAGATCAACCTCAGGCGCGTCGATGCGGTCGAGAATGCTGCTGAGCGTTTCGGCCGGCACGTCGGCTTCATACGCGTCGCGCCAGCCGACGACGGTGCCGAGCGCGGTGCGCTCCTCGTCGGCGTGCGGACCATTGACGGTCGACATGAGGTCAGCGAACCGCATCCGCACCGTCGACCCCTCGAAGTCTGCGGGGACCAACGCGGCGCGCACTACGGTCGCGGCCGGGCGCTCTTCGACACAGAGCTGGAACAGCTCTTCCATCGGTTCGACCAAGAGCCCGGTCCAGCCGCGGAAGCGCTCCAGCCAGTACGTGTTGGACTGGTTGTAGCCGTCGTTTGCCCCGGCCTCGATGAAGAAGCCGTTGTCCTTGTCGATGATCGCGTCGAGCTTGGCGTCCATCGCGTGGAGCGCCGGGCGGGAAAGGGGATCCAGCCTTCCGGCGGCGCGGCGCTTGGCGCGCGCCCGGGTGATGCGTTGGCGCAGCACGCGGTCACGCAAGCCCAACGCTCGAAGCAACGAGGTGATCAGGCGGAAGATCGCGATCTTTGCGCGCTGAGCGAACGGGACGGCCGAGTTCGTCATCGGCACGAAAACTACCGGTGTGGGTGCGAGCCCTGCCCCAACGACACCTGCCGCCGCACACACGTGTGACGCCGCCTGCAGGAGGAGTTCATCCTCGCAGGATGAACCCGCGGCTCGCCGCGAAGTCGTCGCGCGCTCAGCGCCCGTCGCGCTCGACGACGCCGAGCACCATCAGCGGCTTTTTGCGCGCCAGGGTGTGTCGACGCCGGGCGTCGAAGTACGCGGACGTCGTGACCTTGCCGGTCCCTTCGAGAATCTCGGCCCACTGATCAGCCAGGAAGAGCCGTTCGTTGCCGAAGTCCTTGTGGCCGTACCACTTCGAGGGCACGCTGAAGACGAAGCGCGGGGCGATCGCCAGACTTTGACGGGTCAGTTCGCGAATCTCGTCGTCCTGGAAGTGCTCGAGCACGCCCTGCGAGAAGACGACGTCGACCTCACGGCCCAGCTGATCGAGATGGAAGATGTCGTGCTCGACGAACTCCGGTTGCACGGGCCAACGCGAAGCGGACTCGCGCGCGACCTGCAGGACGCCCGCGTCGTTGTCGACGGCGATCGCGTCCATGCCCGCCATGGCCAGGAAGCTCGACATGATCGCCGGCCCTGAACCGGCCTCCAGCACGGACTTGGGCTCGCTGGCGAAGACCTCGCGAATCAGCGGCTCGTGATGGTGCAGGCTCGCAAAGAACGCTTGGAGCGTTTGTCCACCTCGGTAGAAGTCGGACCAGGAGCTCGCGGTGGGTTGCGACATCCGCCGAGCCTACCGACGGCGCGCGATCCGGCGCAGGTCAGCGAGGGTCTCGCGCGCCGTGCGGCCCCAGGAGAACTCGGCCGCGCGAACCGGGCCGTCCGCGCGCAGCCGGGCGGCCAAGGCGTCGTCGGTCAGCAGCTGCTCGAGGCCGGCGGTGATCGCGGCCGTGTCGAGCGGGTCGACGAGCAACGCCGCATCGCCGGCGACCTCGGGCAGGCTCGACACGTTCGAGGTGAGCACCGGTGCACCCGCCGCCATCGCTTCGAGGACCGGTAGGCCGAATCCCTCGTAGAGCGACGGGTAGGCGAAGGCCGCTGCGCCAGCGTAGAGCGCACGCAGCTCGTCGTCCGACACGCGCCCGAGCAGGCGGGCGCCGGCCGCCTCGGCTTTGCCGACGATGGTCTCGTCGTCCCAGCCGCGCGGGCCGACGAGCGCGAGGTCGTGGCGCTCGCGAACGGCCGGGTCGAGGGCGAGCCAAGCGTCGAGGAGCCGCTCGAGGTTCTTGCGCGGTTCAAGGGTGCCGACGGCCAGCACGTAGGGCCGCGTCAGCTCGGGATGGCCCGGAGTCGCCACGGGCGCGCCGAACGACGGGTCGGCCGCCAGCGGCGTGACGAGCGCCTTGCCGCGCGAGACCGGGAACAGCCGCTCGAGGTCGTCGCGAGTGGCCTGCGAGATGCACGGCAGCGACGCCGCACGGCGCAGCGCCGGCCGGATCGTCGCGCGCTCGATCTTGGCGGCGCGGGCCTGCGCCTGCGCGCCGTCGACGAACGGGACGAGGTCGTAGACCACGATCGAGGTGGGCACGAGCGTGAACCAGGCCGTGAGGTAGCTGTTCGTCGACAGGAAGGCGCGGGTCTCGCGGGAGGCGCGCGCCGCTGCGGCGAGGTGCCACGCGGGGTCGGGCAGGCCCACGGTCACCCAGCGGAAGCGCGCGGGATCGAGGTCGCCCCACGGCTCGCGCGCGTAGAGCAGGAAGCGCTCGTCGGCCGCCTCCGGGAGGTTCTCCAGCGCCAGCAGCAGCTCGCGGACGTAGCGGCCGCGGCCCGCGGGCACCTCGGCGGCCGCGCGGGCGTCGATGCCGATCGGCTTGCCGGCTCGGCGGCTCATGCCGTCGCCGCCTCGGCGCCGTAGACCTCGTCGAGCAGATCAAGCGACCGCCCGAGCGAGAGCCGCTCGGCGTTGGCAGCGAACCAGTCGCAGGTGCTCTGCCGCAGCGCGTCGCCGCCGAGGCATGCGTCGACGAGCGCCTGGCCGAGCACCGCGGGCGACACGTCGGCGGCGACGAAGCCGTTCACGCCCTCGTCGACGAGCTCGACCGCGGCGTTGTCTTCGGCGGCAGCGACCACGACAGGCACGCCGCGTGCCGCGGACTCGACGACGACCATGCCGTAGCCCTCGCGCGCCGACGGCTGGACGACGCAGCTGGCCTGGGCGAAGGTCGCGTCGACCTCGTCGGAGGAAACGAATCCCGGCACGGCGATCACGTCGCTGAGCCCGGCGGCGTCGACTGCGGCGATCACCTCGGTGCGCTCGTGGCCGTCGCCGAGCAGCGTCGCGCGCAGGCCGGGCA
>JAEZDB010000305.1 GCA_023429855.1 Actinomycetes bacterium | reverse complement strand
CCCCCCCCTTGCGGTTTGCCACCCCCCCCCCCCCACCCAGGCCAGGGGCGTTGGCCATCAGACCGCGATCAGCTCGCGGACGGTCTGCTCCTCGACCTCGGCCGTGGCGCCCGAGGCGATGATCTCGCCGTGTTCCATCACGGCGTAGTGGTCGCCGATCGAGAGCGCGAACTCGAGGTGCTGCTCGACGAGCAGAATCGCGAGACCCGACGCCTTGTTCATCGCGGCGATCGCGTCCTCGATCTCGAGGATGATCGACGGCTGGATGCCCTCGGTCGGCTCGTCGAGGAGGATCAGCTTCGGCCGGGTGATCAGCGCCCGCGCGATCGCGAGCTGCTGCTTCTGCCCGCCAGAGAGGAAGCCGGCGTCGCGGTCGAGGATCGGCTTGAGGCGGGGAAAGAGATCGAGGGCCTCGTCGACGGCGTTCTTGTCGCGGTGCGACGTCGCCTCGAGCACCACCTTGAGGTTCTCGGCGACCGTGAGCTGCGGGAACCCCTCACGCCCCTGCGGCACATACGCGATCCCTCGCTTTACGCGCTGGCTCGGCGACAGCGACGTGATGTCTTCGCCTTCGAACGTGACGGTGCCGCCGAAGGTCTTCATCAGGCCCATCGTCGACTTCATCAGCGTCGACTTGCCCACGCCGTTGCGGCCGAGCAGCACCACGAGCGAGTCCGGTTCGACGGTGAGGGTCGATCCGAACAGCACCTGGGTGCGGCCGTAGGCGACCTCGAGGTCCTTGATCTCCAGTAGCGACATCAGACTCCTAGGAGGTCTCGAGGATCGAGGGGACGGCGACGTCGTCGTCTTCGGGGGCGGTGCGGCTGCGGCCGAGGTAGACCTCTTGGACGGTGGGGTCGGCCTGGACCGTCGCCACGTCGCCCTCGCAGAGGACGGTGCCCTCGTGCATCACGGTGACGACCGACGCGAACTCGCGCAGGAACTCCATGTCGTGCTCGACGACGAGCACGGTGCGGGTCTTGGCGATCTCGTGGAGCAGCTCGCCGGTCTTTTTGCGCTCGGGCTTGCTCATGCCGGCGACGGGCTCGTCGAGCAGCAGCAAGCGCGGGTCTTGGGCGAGGAGCATGCCGATCTCCAGCCACTGGCGCTCGCCGTGGCTGAGGATGCCGGCGGGCTGCTCGGCCTTGTCGGTCATGCCGATCATCTCGAGCGCTTCAGCCACCGCCGGCGCGGTGCCTTTGCGCTTGCGGAAGAGCTTGCCGAGGCTCATCCGGTAGCTGGCGGCGAGGTCGATGTTCTCGACGACGAGGAGGTCGTCGAACACCGTCGGGTTCTGGAACGTGCGCCCGATCCCGAGCTTCACGATGTCGAACTCCGACTTGCCGGTGATCTTCTCGCCCGCGAACTCGACGTGGCCGCCGGTCGGCTTGGTGAGGCCGGTGATCACGTCGACGCAGGTCGTCTTGCCGGCGCCGTTCGGTCCGATCAGGAACCGGACCTCGCCTTGGTTGATCTGGAACGTGAGGTCGTTCAGGGCCTTGAAGCCGTCGAAGTCGACCTCGACGTTGTGCAGTCCAAGCAGCTTGGTCATTACTCGAACCTCGTGTCTGCGAAGCCAGCGGCGGCCTTGCCGCGCTCCTTCTGCTCTGCGCGGATCTCGGCGAGCCGCTTGCGCATCGAGCGGAGTCCGCCCGCGATACCCGAGGGCACGAACGCGATGACGATGATGAAGAGGAAGCCCAGGAAGTAGCTCCACGCGCCCGGGAACTGCTCCGACAGGCCGGTCTTGCCGTAGTTCACGAGCAGCGCACCCACGACCGCGCCGACAAGCGTGGCCCGGCCGCCGAGGGCGACCCAGATGACCATCTCGATCGACGGCACGATGCCGAGCATCGCGGGCGAGATGATGCCGACGATCGGCACGAACAGCGCGCCCGCCAGGCCCGCCATGCCAGCGGAGATCGTGAACGCGATCGTCTTGATCGTCGCTGGGTTGTAGCCCAGGAACCGCACGCGGTCCTCGCCGTCGCGGACGGCGATCAGCACGCGGCCGTAGCGGCTCGTGACCAGCTGGCGGGCCAGCAGGTACGTCACGCCGAGGGCGACCGTGGCGATGATGTAGAGCGTCGTGACCGAGTCTGGATCGTTGAGGTCCATCCCGAAGAACGTCGTGATGTTGGTCAGGCCGTTCGTGCCGCCCGTCAGCCCCTGTTGGCCGACGAGCAGGATCACGAACGCGGCGGCGAGCGCCTGGGTGAGGATGGCGAAGTACGCGCCGCGCACGCGCCGGCGGAAGACAAGCGAGCCGAGCGCGAACGCTACGACCATCGGCACGATGAGCGTGGCCCCGAGGGCGAACCAGCCGTGCTCGAACGGCTTCCAGATCGCCGGGAGCGTCTCGACGCCGGACCAGCTCATGAAGTCCGGGACGGCCATGTTGTACTCCTTGGCCTCCACGAGCTTGAGGTGCATCGCCATCGCGTAGCCGCCGAGGCCGAAGAACACGCCTTGGCCGAGGACGAGCATGCCGCCGTAACCCCAGGCGATGTCGACGCCGATCGCGATGATCGCGAAGCAGACGAACTTCGCCAGCAGGTCGAGGCGGAAGTCGCTGAGGAGTGCCGGCGCCAAGAACAGCAGGCACAGGGCGGCGACGAGGAAGCCGATCTGGCCGCGGCCGAAGTCGCGGGCCACGATGAGCGGGCCGCGGTTCTTGGGCGGTGCCGGCGGAGTCGGAGGGACTGACGCCGGGGGAACCGGGTCGTCCTTGTCGAGCGTGGGGGTGCTCATGCGAGTGCCCTCGTCTTCTGGACCGCAAGGCCCTGGGGTCGGAACTGGAGGAAGGCGATGATCAGCGCGAACAGGATCACCTTGGCGAGGCTTGCGTCGGTCCAGAGCTCGAGGAACGAGTTGAGGATGCCGAGCACGAAGGCTGCGATCACCGCGCCTCGGAGCTGCCCGAGGCCGCCGACGACGACCACGAGGAACGCGTCGATGATGTAGGCGGTGCCGAGCGTCGGCCCGATCGAGCCGAGCAAGGTGATCGCCACGCCGGCGATGCCTGCGAGGCCGGAGCCGATGAAGAACGTGGTGCGGTCGACCGGCTTCGACGCGATGCCGGAGGCCTCAGCCAGGCCGCGGTTCTGGACGACGGCGCGCATGCGCGTGCCGTGGACCGTCTTCGCGGAGAAGATCCAAATCGCCAGGAGGGCGATGAGCACCAGCGCGACGGTGAAGATGCGCGAGTACGCGATGGTGACTTCGCCGATCTCGATGGCGCCCTGAAGAAAGTCCGGTGCGACGACTTGGACGTTGGCCGCGCCGAAGAGGTCGCGGTAGAGCTGCTGCAGCACGAGCGCGACGCCCCAGGTCACGAGGAGCGTGTCGAGCGATCTGCCGTAGAGCCTTTTGATCAGGGTCATTTCCAAGATCAGGCCCATCGTGCCGGCGATCAGGAACGCGACCGGGAGCGAGACGAAGAACGCGAAGCTTGCGGCTGACGCGGCGAAGACGCTCGTCTGCAGGAAGTACACCGTGTAGGCGCCGGCGGCGATGAACTCGCCGTGGGCCATGTTGATGACGTTCATCTGGCCGAACGTGAACGTCAGGCCGAGGGCGATCAGCAGCAGCAGCGAGCCGATACTGATCCCGGCAATGAGCTGAGAGAAGAACGTGGTCATGGGCCGCTGGGACGGTACGCCCGGCCCGAAAGGGGGCCATTGGACAACGGGCCAAGAGTTGCGCCGCAACTCTGCGCCGCTCGTCGAGGAATCGACCTAGGGCCGCTGCATACATTGCGGCCACTCCACCCCACCCAGAGGAAGTTCCTTCGTGTCCAACCTAGACCTCAAGCGACTTTCGCTCGCTGCCTTGCTCGCGCTCGGCCTGTCCACCGGAGTCGCTGCCTGCGGCGGCGACGACGAAAAGGCCGACTCCGGCGACACCGCGACGGCCGATGCCGCCAGCGGCGACACCATCAAGGTCGGCGTGCTGCAGTCGCTCTCCGGCACCATGGCGATCTCCGAAGTGGCCGTGCGCGACTCGGAGCTCATGGCCATCGAGGAGATCAACGCCAAGGGCGGCGTCCTCGGCAAGAAGCTCGAACCGGTCGTCGAAGACGGCGCCTCGGACTGGCCGACCTTCGCCGAGAAGGCCCAGAAGCTGATCTCGTCCGACAAGGTCGCCGTGACCTTCGGCGGCTGGACCTCTGCCTCGCGCAAGGCCATGCTGCCGGTCTTCGAGAAGAACAAGCAGCTGCTCTTCTACCCCGTCCAGTACGAGGGCCTTGAGGCTTCGCCGTACATCTTCTACACGGGTGCGACGACGAACCAGCAGATCATCCCGGCCCTTGAGTACATGAAGGAGAAGGGCCAGACGAAGGTCTTCCTCGTCGGCTCCGACTACGTCTTCCCGCGCACCGCCAACAAGGAGATCAAGGCGTGGGCCAAGGCCAACGGCATGGAGATCCTCGGCGAGGAGTACACGCCGCTCGGCCACACCGAGTACGGCACGGTCGTCAACAAGATCAAGTCGGCCAAGCCTGACGCGATCTTCAACACGCTCAACGGCGACTCGAACGTCGCCTTCTTCAAGCAGTTCAAGTCCGAGGGCATGAGCTGCGACAAGACGCAGGTCATGTCGGTCTCGATCGCCGAGCAGGAAGTCAAGGGCGTCGGCATCGACAACGTCAAGGGCTGCCTGACGGCGTGGAACTACTACCAGACGACTGACACGCCGGAGAACAAGGAGTTCGTGAAGAACTACCACGCCAAGTTCGACGGTTCCCCGACCGACGACCCGATCGAGGCCGGCTACGTCTCCGTCTACCTGTGGGCCGCGATGGCAGAGAAGGCCAAGTCGCTGGATCCCGAGAAGATCAAGGCCGTCGCTGATGGCACGACCTTCAAGGCTCCCGAAGGCTTGGTCACGGTGAACGGCGAGAACCACCACATCACCAAGACCGCCCGTATCGGCAAGATCAACGGCGAAGGCCTGATCGACGAGGTCTGGGCCTCCGACGGCCCGATCGAGCCCGATCCGTTCCTGAAGACCTACCCGTGGGCGAAGGACATCGCCGCCGGCGGCCAGTAGCGCCAGCGCCGGGTTAACCCGAGAGTTGCGGCGGGCGCGCGCGCCCGCCGCAGACGAACCACCACGCTACGGGCGGGCCTTCGGGCCCGCCCGTTTGCGTTGAGCGGATCCACACGCCGTCACCCTCCGTACGGATTGCCCCTCCGTTCCCGCGGGCCTCGCGACTCGCCCTCGCCTTCGGTCGCCCAGCAGCGGAAACTGCGGGGCAGCCACTCGCGGCGCGGAAGACGCGGGCGAGTCAGCTCACCGCAGTCGGGCCTCCCCCGAGT
>JAEZDB010000290.1 GCA_023429855.1 Actinomycetes bacterium | reverse complement strand
ACACATGTGTTTAAGAGACTGGCGGCCGGGGCAGCGGGCGCCGGCGCAGCCTGGGCTGGACGCGGGGCCGGTTCGCCTGGGGCGGCAGCAGGCCGAGGGGCAGCGGCGGAAGCCGGAGCAGCAAGCGGGTGGCCGGCCGGCGGGTTCCAATTCGGATCGCCCGAGCGACGACGCTCGCGGTCGATCATCGCCTGACGGCGTTCTTCCTCGGTCCGCTCGCGCGGCTCGCGGCGGCCTCCTCCGAACAGACTCACGACCCACCATCCTGCCATGCCGGGCCCCCGAAGGCCTCCGGCACCGGCGGAAGACCCTGGTGTTCGGCGAGCCAGCCGCTCAGCAGGTGGGCGGCGGCGCGGGAGTCTTCGTCCGCGCGCGCATCGTGATCGCGCTCGGCCATGCGGGTCGTGAACCGCTCGTCGTAGAGGTCGACGGGCACGGCGACCGCCGCCCGCAGCTGCTCGCAGAACCGGCGCGTCTCCTTGGTCTGCGCGGTCTCGCGGCCCGACAGCCCGATCGGCAGGCCGAGCACCACGCGCTCGACCTCGTGCTGGGCGACGATGTTCGCGATGCGCTTGATGCCGCTCGGGGTCGCCGCCTTGCGAACGACCGGCAGCGGCGACGCAATCGTGCCGCTGGGATCACTGATCGCGACTCCGCAGCGGGCGCTGCCGTAGTCGAGCGCGAGGATGCGCGCCAAGGGGGCTCCGGCTCCTAGTTCCCTGCGGCCTGCAGGACCGTCTCGCGGGCGGTCTGCACGGCGTCGCCGAGCTTGTCGGCCTGCTTGCCGCCGGCCTGCGCCGCGTTCGGGCGGCCACCGCCGCCGCCGCCCATCACGGGCGCCGCGGCCTTGACCACGTCGCCGGCGCTCACGCCGCGCTCGACAAGCTTCGAGCCCACGTTCACGACGATCTGCGCGCGGTCGCCGAAGGCGGCGCCGAACACGACGGCCGAGTCCTCGCCGAGCTTCTCGCGGCCCTTCTCCGCCAGCTGGCCGAGCGCCTTGCCGTCTTCGACCTCGACGGTCCGCGCGACGAGCAAGCCGCCGCCTGGAATCTCGATGCGGTCGACGATGAGGCTGTCGACGTCGGCGGTCTGCGCCTCGCGGCGCGCCTTCTCGGCCGCCTTGAGCTGCTCGCGCAGGGCGTTGATCGACTCGGGGAGCGTCTCCGGCGGGGTGCGCAGCGCCGCAGCGCTCTCGCGCAGCAGGCGGTCGGACTCACGTAGGCGCTCGACGGCGGCCGGGCCGGTGAGGGCTTCGATACGGCGCACGTTGGCGCTCGACGAGCTCTCCGACACGATCGTGAAGGCGCCGATCTCCGACGTGCGGGCTACGTGCGTGCCGCCGCAGAGCTCGCGCGACCAGTTGCCGTCGCCGATCTCGACCATGCGAACCACGTCGCCGTACTTCTCGCCGAAGAGCGCCGTGGCGCCTTTGGCCTTCGCCTCGTCGATCGGTAGGAACTGCCAGTTGACCTTGGCGTCGGCGGCGATCCAGTCGTTGACCTTGTCTTCGACGGCGCGCAGCTCGTCGGCCGAGAGACCCTGCCCGTGGTTGAAGTCGAAGCGCAGCTTGTCGGGCCCCACGTACGACCCGGCCTGGCGCACGTGGTCGCCGACGACCTCGCGCAGCGCAGACTGGAGCAGGTGCGTGGCGGTGTGGTTGCCTTGCGTGCGGAAGCGCGCAGCGTGGTCGACCTTGACGTCGACGACCTCGTTGTTCGAGAGGCCCTCGGCGGCGCTGGCGTCGAGCACGAGGATCTGGTCGTCGCCCACGCGGACCACGTCGGCCACCTCGGCGCGGTGGCCGCCCGGCGATCCGCCCCACTCCAGCTCGCCGGCGTCGGCGATCTGGCCGCCGCCGGTGGCGTAGAGCGGCGAGCGGTCGAGCTTGACCAGCGTGCGGTCGCCAAGCGATTCGATCGCGATGACGCGGGTGTCGTTGGCGACGAGGTCGTCGTAGCCCGTGAACTGCGTCGGCTCGGTGGCCGTGGCCAGCGTGGCGGCGGCGTCGCGCAGGCTCCCAGCGGCGCCTGCGCTGCCACCAGCGCCGCCACGCGAGCGCTCGCGCTGCTGCTCCATCAGCTCGTCGAAGCCCGCCTCGTCGACGACGAGGCCCTGCTCCTCGGCGAGGTCCTTGGTCACGTCGTACGGGAAGCCGAAGGTGTCGTGCAGCTTGAAGACGTCGGCCGACGGGATCGTGCCGCCAGCGTCGACCTTGGCCGCGATCTCGTCGAAGAGCTTGGTGCCCTGTTCGAGGGTGCGGCCAAACGCCTCCTCCTCCGCCTGCACCCAGCGCAGGATCGTGGCCTTCTCGGTCACGAGGTCGGGGTAGGCGCCGCCCATCAGCGCGATGACCTGGTCGACGTACTGGCCCAAGAAGCCCGGTGCGATGCCGATGCGGCTGCCCTGCAGGATCGCGCGGCGCATGAGGCGACGCAGGATGTATCCGCGTTCCTCGTTGCTCGGGACGACGCCGTCGGCGATCAGGAACGTCGCCGCGCGGGAGTGGTCGGCGAGGATCCGCAGCGCGCGGTCGTCGGTGGCCTTGGTCGCGAGCGTCTTGCCGAGCTCGATCAGCGGTGTGAACTGGTCGGTCTCGAAGATGTTGTCGACGCCCTGCTTGATCAGCGCCATGCGGTTCAGGCCGAGGCCCGTATCGATGTTCTGCGTCGGCAGCGGCGTGAGCGATCCGTCTTCGCCCATGCGGTACTGCATGAACACGAGGTTCCAGAACTCGAGGTAGCGCTCGCCCTCACCGGCCGGCGCGTCGTTTGGACCGCCGACCTCGGGGCCGCGGTCGAAGTACAGCTCCGAGCACGGGCCGCACGGGCCAGTCGGGCCGGCCTGCCAGAAGTTGTCTTCCTTGCCGGCCAGGACGATCCGCTCCTGCGGCACGCCGACGGCGAGCCATGCGTCGATCGCTTCCTGGTCGGGCCCGAGACCGAGTTCCTCGTCGCCGCCGAACACGGTCACCCACACGCTCTCCGGCGCGAAGCCGAGGCCGGTCGGCGACGTGGAGAACTCCCAGGCCATCTCGACGGCGCCCTGTTTGAAGTAGTCGCCGATCGAGAAGTTGCCGAGCATCTCGAACATCGTCAGGTGGCGGTCGGTGACGCCGACGTTCTCGATGTCGACAGTGCGGAAGCACTTTTGGCAGCTCGTGAGGCGGTGCGCCGGCGGCTGCTCCTTGCCGAGGAAGTAGTCCTTGAGCGGGTGCATGCCCGCCGTGGTGAGCAGGACCGACGGGTCGTGCGCCGCAGGCACGAGCGACGCCGAAGGACGGCGCAGGTGGCCTCGGTCAGCGAAGTAGCTGAGGAATCGCTCGCGGATCTCGTCGGACGTCACAGCAGGGAGTTTGGCCGAAAACCCCGGCGGCGTGCACCCCGCCCGACCGTACGGCGCGGTGAGCGTCGGATTACCGACCCCAGGGGGCTGGTAATCCGACGCTCACCGGGCGTGGCGCGGGGCTTAGGCAGGGCCCACGATTGTGCCGGTGCCGACGACCACGTCGCCGTCCATCAGGCAGGCGCTTTGGCCTGGCGCGACGCCTCTGAACGGCTCACCGAGGTGCAGGATGGCTCCCTCGAGCCGGCAGGGGATCACCTTCGAGTGGTACCGCAGGCGGACCGAGCCGACAGCCTCCTCGCCGCGGTGCAGCGCGATACCGGAGAGCTCGACGCGCTCCGTGAGCAGGTCTTCGGCTGACCCGACGGTGACCGTGTTCGCAACAGGGTCGGTCGCGAGCACGTAACGGATCGGGCCGCCGCCGAGATCGAGCCCGCGGCGCTGCCCCACCGTGAAGTTGTGGGCCCCGTGGTGCGCGCCGACGACCGCGCCGTCGGCGGTCACGATCGAGCCCGGCCGGTCCTGCAGACCGCCGTGGCGCTCCAGAAAGGCCCGCTTGCCGGTTCCGGCCAGGAAGCAGAGGTCCTGCGACTCGGGCCGCTTGGCGACGCTGATGCCGGCCTCCTCAGCGAGGACCCGCACCTCGGGCTTCGTGAGGTGCCCGAGCGGAAAGCGCAGCCGCGCGAGCGTCTGCGGGTCGAGGCCGGCGAGCATGTAGGACTGGTCCTTCGCCGGATCCAGACCGGCGCGGAGGAGGCCGCCCTCGAGCTGGGCGTAGTGGCCGGTCACGAGCGTCGCGGCGCCGAGGCGGTCGGCGAGACCGACCATCGCGTCGATGCGCACGCTGCCGTTGCACCGGATGCACGGGTTCGGCGTGGCGCCGCGGCGGTGGCCCTCGAGGTAGGGCTCCACCACGCCCGCACGGAACTCCTGGCGCAGGTCGACGGTGAAGTGCGGCAAACCCGCCTTGTGGGCGACCGAGCGCGCGAGCCGGACGGCGCTCGCCGAGCAGCACGACTTCTCGGCGTCGTTCTCGGCGCTGCGCCACAGCTCGAGCGTCACGCAGACGACCTCGCGGCCCGCCTCAGCCTCGAGCGAGGCTGCTACGGCGCTGTCGACGCCACCAGAGAGCGCGACGAGCGTGCGGACCTCGTCGAGGGCACCAGCGGCCGGGGCGCGCATGATCGCGGCGCCAAGCGCCACCGCAAGGGCGTCCGACGCCAGGTCGGCCGCATGGAACTTGCCGGCGGAGAGCCCGCCGAGCTCGGCGCTGACCGCTGCCGCGTCGATCCGCGCCGCGTCGAGCACGCTCGCACCGTCGGCGAGCGTCACCGCCGCGCTGGCGGCCGCCGTCGAGGCGCCGCAGCCGCTGGCGTCGAAGCCGACGCCCGTCACGGACTGCCCGTCGGTCGCGATCCGGATCTGGATCAGGTCGCCGCAGACCGCGCCGCCGGCGGTGCCGGTGCACGCGCCCTCGGGTTCGGCTCCCAGCGCATGGGGATACGCGAGGTGCTCGGCAAAGCGCTCGTCGGCCACAGCCAAAGGGTACGCGGCGCATGGCCGCGTGCGTGCCGAGCCGCCGCGAGTGCGGCTACGCGCGGCCTACGGGGTCTGCGGGGCAGCCTTGAGCTGCAGCGCGGCGCTGGTGAGGCGGTCGATGCGCTCGGTGCTCGTAAGACCGCCGAGGACCTTCGCCTCGTTGTTGGGCGCGATCACGACCGTCGAAGGCGTTTGGGCGAGCGCGAGCCCGGCGAGCAGGCCGTCGTAGCGGCCCACGTCGCTCACGTTGATGAAGTACGGCCGCACCTTGCCGCCGCGGCGAGAGATGTCGTTCTTGATGCGGGTATGGAGGACCTTGTCTTCCTTGCCCGACGGCGACCAGACCAAGACGACCGCGGCGCGGCGCGCCTTCAGGTCGCGCTGGATCGACTCGATCGTGCGGTTCGCCGACTTCTGCGCGGCGCTGACCTTGGCCTTGTTCGAAGCCTTCTTCTGCGCCACCGGGCTACCCGACTTGGCGACGGCGCCACCAGTCGGCGCGCCCTCGGCAGCGTTTTGCGACGGCGTGGCCGGAGCCGCGGGGGCCGAGGTATCGGCCTCTTCGCCGGTCTGCGACTCGCGGGCCTTGACCGCGGCGTCGGCGCTGGCGCCGGCGTTCTTCGCGGATTCGACGGTCTTGCCGAGCGCGGTCTGCGCCTCAGCGCCGCCAGCATCGGCGGCCGGCGTCTGCGCCGGGGTCGCGGGAGTTGCAGCCACGGGTTCGACGGCTGGCTCCTTGGGGCGAAGCGCCACGAACCACAGCACGGCGAACACCAAAACCGCGCCGAGCGCGATCTGCATGGGACGAGATACCTGGTTCATCCCTCACTATCTCGGTCGCCCGCGGCAGAACCTGAGTCCAACCGGACGGCAACACGCCGCATGGACCACCCCACCATCTCCCGTCCCCCGGTCGCGGCACGGCGCGGCAACCCTTGCTCGACGCACGTTCTCCCTGGAAACGGCCGGCGCAGCGTCCTGCATCAGTCCGCTCAAGACCCGCGACCGTGCATGGTTGGATGACCCGCGATGTCGAACGCCCACGCCTCTGCCGCTCTCGGACGGATCATCGATCACCTCGACCAGCAGACCGGACTGCAGCCGTTGAGCTTCGGCCGTGCCGTCAGCAAGATCGGGGTCACCAGGGGTGCGGAGTACGTCACGGTTCGTTGCTGCGAGCCCGACGATCCGTCGCTCTGGCAGGCACCCAAGATCCTGTTTGCGGTGTTGGGCGACGAGCACGACCTTTCCGGCTACGTCATGGATATCCAGGCGTCGCCGAACTACCGCGGCGTCGGGGCGCAGCTGTGGTGCGCTGTCCGCGACGCGGCTTGGACTTCCGGCCTCAGCTCCGTCCGCCTGCGTACCCACGGTGCGGGTGGAGGCTTCTGGGTCAAGCAGGGCTTCGAGCTGGCCGACGCGCTGAACGACGCGCCAGGTGTACTCCGGAAGCACCGCAGCCGGGCCGCGCACCTCGCCGAGGCGGGCTTTCCCGTGAACGACGACTACCTCACTTGGTGCGAATCCGACGAGGCGGTCTCCTGGCTGGGGGCCAACGGGATACAGGCGCTCTGGGCGCACTTGCCGACCAAACTAGGCCCCGCGTTGGCCGAGGACGGAACCCCGTCCATGAGTCAAGCCCGGGTGCCGTCAACCGTGCTGTTCGGCGTCGAGTGGGACGGCGTCCTCCACGCGCCACCTCTGACGCCCTAAGCATTCGGTCGCCGGCGCGGGCGCCGCGAGCGACCGGCGCCGGCTCTCCGCTTGCCTCTTAGACGCCGCTCGGCGTCTCGGCGGCCTTGCGGATCCCGAGATCGCGGAGCTGCCGTGCGTCGACCTCGTCGGGCGCGCCGGTGAGCGGATCGCCGCCAGTGGCCGTCTTCGGGAACGCGATCACGTCGCGGATCGACTCGCGGCCCGCGGCGACGGCCACGATACGGTCGATACCGAACGCGATACCGCCGTGCGGCGGAGCGCCGAACTTGAGCGCGTCGAGCAGGAACCCGAAACGGTCCTGGGCCTCATCGGCGTCGATGCCGAGGATCTCCAGGACGCGCGACTGCACCGCCGGGTCGTTGATGCGGATCGAGCCGCCGCCCAGCTCGGTGCCGTCGACAACCAGGTCGTAGGCGCGCGACTTCAGACTGGCCGGGTCGCTGAGGTCGCCGGTCGGCGCCGTGAATGGGTGGTGCAGTGCGTCGAAGCGGCCCTCGTCGTCGTTGTACTCGAACATCGGGAAGTCGACGATCCAGGTGATCGAGTGCTCGCCCTCGGGGATGAGGTCGAAGTAGTTTGCGAGGTGCAGGCGTAGCGCGGAGAGCACCGGCGCGGCGACCTTGGCTTGGTCGCCGACGAAGATCAGCAGGTCGCCGGGCGACGCCTCGAGGACGGCGTTGGCGGCGGTGGTCTTCTCCTCTCCGAGGAACTTCGCGATCGGCGAGCGCCACGTGGAGTCCTCCTGCACGAACGCCCAGGCGACGGCCTTGCCGCCGTGGCGCTGGGCGACCTCGTTGAGGTGGTCGAGCTCCTTGCGCGGGAACTCGCGCTGGCCCGCGTTGATCGCGCGGACCACGCCACCGCCGGCGATGACCGACTCGAACACCTTGAAGTCCGAGCCGCTGAGCGCCTCCGACACGTCCTTGATCTCCAGGCCGAAGCGCAGGTCCGGGCGGTCGTTGCCGTACTTGAGCATCGACTCGTCGTAGCTCATGCGGGGCCACGGCGCCGGGGCCACGTCGAGGCCGCCGACCTCGAACACCTTCGTCATCAGGCGCTCCATCTCGGCGATGACGTCGTCCTCGGTGACGAAGCTCATCTCGATGTCGAGCTGCGTGAACTCCGGCTGGCGGTCGGCGCGCAGGTCTTCGTCGCGGAAGCAGCGGGCGATCTGGTAGTACCGCTCCAGGCCGCCGACCATCAGCAGCTGCTTGAAGAGCTGCGGCGACTGCGGCAGCGCGTAGAAGCTGCCGGGCTGAAAGCGGCTGGGGACGAGGAAGTCGCGGGCGCCCTCCGGCGTGGAGCGCGTGAGGATCGGGGTCTCGACCTCGAGGAAGCCCTGCTCGGTGAGGTCGGAGCGCATCGCCGCGGTGATCGCCGAGCGCAGGATCAGCGCGTCGCGCAGGCCCTGGCGGCGCAGGTCGACGGCGCGGTGCTTGAGGCGGATCTCCTCGGAGACCTTCGTCTCCTCGTCGACCGGGAACGGCGGCGTGTCGGCCTCCGCGAGCACGTCGAGCGACGCGACGCGCAGCTCGATCTCACCCGTCGGCAGGTTCGGGTTCACGTGCTCCGCCCCGCGCTTGCTGATCTCGCCCGAGACGGAGATCACGTGCTCGGAGCGCAGGCGCTCGGCCGCCGCGAAGATGTCGGCGCCCGCATCGGGGTCGATCACGAGCTGCAGCAGACCCGACCGGTCGCGCAGGTCGATGAAGATCAGCCCGCCGTGGTCGCGGCGGCGGTGGACCCAGCCGGCGACGCGCTTGACCGACCCGGCGTCACCGGCATTCAGATCGCCGTTCCAGGCGTCGCGGTATTCGTTGGCGCGCGGAGCAGGAAGCGTGGTCATGCGTTGGGACTCAGGTCGGAGGGGTTGGAAAGCTTGTGGCTGGTGACGGTGCCGTCGGGGTGCATCCGGGCGACGTTGGGCGACGCGTCGGCGAGGGCATCGAGCACGACGCGCGTGGCGTCGGCAGCGGCCTCGACCAAGACATCGTCGTGGCCGCGGCGGCGAACCCGTACTTCGTCGCCTTCGAGGACGACGGTAACGGTGGGCTCCAGGCGTGCTGCGGCCTTCAGCTGGCCCTTGATCGAGCGGCCAGACAGGTCGAGTTCGACGCGCGGTCCTTCGTTCAGGCTTTGGGCCAGTGCAAACGCCGCGACGCGCTGTTCAGGAGCCGACGCGATGAAGATCTTCACCGGTCGCCGGAAGTCCGGGAGCCGGTTGTCGCCGGAGAGCAGCAGGCGCTCGATGCCCGCTGCCCAGCCGGCGCCAGGAGTTGGCGGGCCGCCGATCTGCTCGACAAGGCCGTCGTAACGGCCGCCGCCGCCCACGCCGCTCTGGGCGCCGAGCGCGCCGGAGCTGAACTCGAACACCGTGCGCGTGTAGTAGTCGAGGCCGCGCACGAGGGTCTTGTCGATCTCGTAGGCGACGCCCACGGCGTCGAGCATCGCGCGCACCTGTGCGAAGTGGTCGGCGTCGTCGCCTGAGAGGTGGTCGAGCAGCAGCGGCGCGTCCTTCATGACGGCCTGGGTGCCCAGGTCCTTGGCGTCGAAGGCGCGCAGCGGGTTCTCGTCGATGCGGCTCTTCACGTCGTCGGAGACCTCGTCCGCGCGCGAGCGCAAGAAGTCGACGAGACGCTCGCGGTAGTCGGCGCGCGCGTCGAGCGAGCCGAGGGTGCCCAGTTTGAGCACGATGTCTTGGCCGCCGGCCATCTCGATGATGCGCTGCAGCAGCGCGATCAGCTCCGCATCGACCGCCGGATCGTCGCTGCCGAGCACCTCGGCGCCGATCTGCGCGAACTGCCGCTGGCGCCCGGCCTGGGCGCGCTCGTAACGGAAGAACGGCCCGTGGTACCAAAGCTTCACGGGCTGCGGAAGCTTGTGCATCCCGTGCTGGATGTAGCTGCGAGCGACCGAGGCGGTGCCTTCGGGGCGCAGCGTCAGCGACCGCTCGCCCGCGTCCTCGAAGGTGTACATCTCCTTGCGGACCACGTCGGTCGACCCGCCGACGCCACGCTTGAAGAGCTCGGTGCTCTCGAAGATCGGCGTCTCGATGTGCTGGTAGCCGGCGTTGCTCAGCAGCGACGACGCGAACGCGATGAGCCGGTCGCGGCGCTCTGCCTCGTCGGGCAGTACGTCGGCCGTTCCACGAGGCGTGCTCAGTCCCTTTGCCACCTGGCGGAGCCTACGCGTCTGCGGGCGCGCGCGGCTCGTCGTCGGTCGGCGCGTCGGCCTTGGCGAGCGTCCACACCTCGATCGGAGCGTCAAGGCCTCGAATCTCGCGTGGGCCGAGCAGGCGCAGGCCGTCGCGGTTGCCGAGGTCGATCCCCGTGTGCGCACGCTGCGTCGGTGTCGATTTGCCGTCGCCGTCACCGCTGCCGACGCTTGGCCCGCGGGCGGCCGCCGCGGTAGTGCTGTCGAGCACCACGTCGACGCCTTCGGTCTTCGTGAGAGCTTGCAGGCGCGCGGCGAGGTTGGTCGTCGGTCCGACGACCGCGTACTCGCGCCGCTCGGGCGGGCCGACCGTGCCCGCGAACACGGCGCCGGTGGCGACGCCGACGCCGAGGCGCAGCTCGTCGGCGCTCTCGACGACGCTGGCGAGCTCCGCGCGTACGCGCGGAAGCGCAACATCGAGCAGGTCGCGGGCTGCGGCCACGGCCTGCGCAGCGGCCTCAGGCGTCTCGACCGGCGTGCCGAACGCCGACATCACACCGTCGCCCTGGAACGACACGACGGTGCCGCCATGCCGGTGGACCGTCTCGGTGACGGCGCTGAGGTACACATCGAGGATCGAGATCAGCGCCGAGGGCTCCCGCAGGCTCGCCACGAGCGAGGTGTAGCCGCGCAGGTCGCAGAAGACGACCGTCGCGCCCTGCGCTCGCGGCGCGATCAGGCCGCCGGCCTCGCTGGTCAGCAGGTCGTCGACGACGCCCGGCGGCACGAACCGGCCGAGCGTGGCTCTCGCCGCAGCCCGCTGGCGGCGCTCGGTCTCGGCGCGGACCGCCATGGCGCCCAGCGAGGCGACGACCAGGGCCACGAGGGCCGGGACGGGGTCGGTCAGCCAGCCGGACTTCACGAGGACGACCGAGAGAGCGATGAGCGCGACAAGCGACGCGAACGCGACGCCGAGCTGCAGCCACAGCGTGCGGCGGGCGCTGAGCGCCGCACCGAGCCCGACGAGCAGCGCCAGCACGTACGGCAACACGCGCGTGGCGTCGCGCAGCGGCTCGCCGCGCAGCGCCGTGTCGATCGCCTGCGCTTGGAACTGCACGCCAAAGACACGTTCCGAGGAGCCGGCGATGGTGACGCGGTCGTCGCCGCTCGGACCGGCAACCGTCACACCGATGACGGCGATCCGCCCGCGAACCCGCTTGGGGTCGAACGGCTCCGGCTTGACCTCCTGCCCCTCAAGTAGTTGGTTGAGTGAGAGACGGTCCAGTTCGTCTCCCGGCACCGTTGGATCGAGGAGGACGCCATCTCGAGGTAGGCCGGGGCTGCCGACTGACTCCGCGGCAGCTTGCGCGATCGTCGGTATTCCAGCAATCGTCGCGTCGATCCGGCGGACCACGTCGCCGTCGTCGCGAGGAAAGCCCGAGTGGGCGGCGACCGCTCCGGCGGGATCGAGATTCTGCTTCCCCCCAAAGACTGCGGTGTCTCCGTCATCCCGCACGGTGCTGGTCCCGAGGATGATCGGCATCGGCGCCTTGTCAATCGCCTCGTAGAGCGCGTAGTCCGCGTCCTCGTCCTCAGAGTTCTCCGTGAACTGGATGTCGACCGCGATGGCTCGTGGCTTCAACGCGGCGAGCCGTGTGATCGCCTCGGCATAGACATTGCGACTGAGCGGCAGATTGTCGTTCTCTGCCGTCAGAGTCTCGTCGTCCACCTCGAAGAGAACGACCGACGTAGGAGCCGGTCGATCCTCGTTCCGAACTCGGACCAACGCATCGTGAGCGCTGTTGCTCAGCCCATGCAGCGCACCGAGCCCGGCCGCCGCCACCGCCCCGACCGTCATCGCGATCACGACAAGCCAGAGCAGGCCGCCGGCAGAGCCGCCGGCGGCATCGTGGCGCGTCCTTCCCAGCATCCGGCCGAGTGTATGCCTGGGCCCCGGTGGGGTCTGTCACCCCGGTGACACAACAAATGTCGTGCAGGCGATACTTCTCGGCCGCGGCCGTGTCTAGGTTGCAGCCATGGCCACCCGTTCCTTCCGACCGCGCACCACCGGCGCCCTGCTGCTCAGCGCCCTCGCCGCCGCTGCGGCACCGTCGACGGCCTTCGCCGCAGACGGGCCGATCACAACGCTCGCCGGGACCACGGCCGGCCTCGCGGGAGACGGCGGACCGGCCACGCAGGCCCAGATCAACGCGCCGCGCGCGGTGGCCTTTGCACCCGACGGGCGGGTGCTCATCGCCGACTCGGCGAACCAGCGAGTCCGCCAGGTCGCGACAGACGGCGTGATCACCACCATCGCGCTCGTGCCGCCCGCCCCCGTGACGTTCGTTCCGCCGCCCGGCCTCTCCGGGGTCCCATCCGGGGTGGCCTACGACCTTGCAGGCGTCCCGCTGGTCGTCGACACCACCGGCAACTTCGTCGGCCGGATCAGCCCGAACAACACCGTCACGGTGATCGCGGGGACCCGCGGCGCCAGCGGCTTCGCGGGCGACGGCGGCGCGGCGACGGCGGCCCGGTTCAACGCCCCGACCGGTATGGCCGTCGGGCCCGACGGCGCGACCTACGTCGCGGATACCGGGAACGACCGCATTCGCCGCATCGGCACCAACGGCATCATCTCGACGGTCGCTGGTAGCGCGGTCGCCGGCTTCTCCGGCGACGGCGGCCAGGCCCGCAGCGCGTCGCTCAACGGACCGCGCGGCGTCGCCGTCGCGGCCGACGGCGGCCTGCTCATCGCCGACACCGGCAACAACCGCATCCGGCGCGTCGACCCGCGGGGCGTCATCACCACCGTCGCGGGCAGCTCGACGGGGAGCTTCGCCGGCGACGGCGCCCCGGCAACCGACGCCGCGCTCAACGCCCCCACGGGTGTCGCCCCGCTGCGTCTCGGTGGCTTCGTGATCGCCGACACGGGCAACGACCGCCTGCGCCGCGTGACGCCGCTCGGCACGATCTTCAGCATCTCCGGCGGCGCCAAGGGCCTTGCCGGCGACGACGGTCCAGCTTCGGCCGGGCGACTGAACGCCCCCGCGGCCATCGCCCCCGACGGCTCGGGCGGGTTCGTGGTCGCCGACACCGGCAACAGCCGCATCCGCGGCATCGCCTCCGACGGCAACCTGCCGGGGCCCGTCCCCGGACGCTCCCTGCGGCTCTCGCCCGCGGGCGGGTTCACCCGGGCGTTCATCGCCGGCAAGCCAGCCGGGCAGCCGATTCGCGAGCCCGACCTCGTGCAGCTCAGCAGCCGCGTTGACAGCGAGAAGGGCCAGGTCAAGATCGAGACCGGCCGACCCGACGGGACGGCCCGCACGGCCAACGTGACCAGCGGGCAGTTCGCGATCGAGCAGCCGCAAGGCCCGATCGAGACGACCTTCCGGCTCACCGCGCCGATGAACGGCTGCCGTGCCTTCGAGGGTGGCGCTGGTTCAGGGTCGGCGGCCAAGAAAGTCGCCGGCAAGCCCAAAGTCGCCAAGCGCAGCGGGCGCCCGGTCGCCTCGGCGGCCGCAGCGCCGAAGAAAAAGAAGAAGACGAAGCGCAAGCGCCGCACACGCAAGATCTTTGTGCAGTCCGACGGCGGGCACCGCACCTCGGGCCGCTACTCCGACGCCGTCGTCCGCGGAACCAAGTGGACGATCCAGGACTACTGCACCAGCACGCGCGTCACAGTCCAGGAGGGCCTCGTCGAAGTCTTCGACAACGTGAAGGGCAAGTCGGTCTTCGTGCCCGCCGGCGAGCGCTACATCTCGCGGCTCAAGAAGGCGAAGAAGTAGGCCTCTTGAGCGTCGCCGGCCGCCGCGCTCAGCGCGAGCGGCGCGATAGGGCGGCGGCGTCGAGCACCTCGGTGCGGCCGCGGCCGAGCTTCACCGCGCCCTTTTCCTGCTCGGAGCGCAGAACGCGGTTGACCGTCGCGCGGCTCGTGCCGGCGAGGTCGGCGAGGTCGTCCTGCGTCAGCGGAACGAGCCGCGGCTCGGTGTCGGGCGCCTCGCCGCGCTCCGGCGGCGT
This sequence comes from Actinomycetes bacterium, assembly GCA_023429855.1. GTDB lineage: Bacteria > Actinomycetota > Thermoleophilia > Solirubrobacterales > Solirubrobacteraceae > JAGIBJ01. The sequence goes on along the minus strand of JAEZDB010000290.1, from coordinate 7,543 downwards.
GTAGCCGCCAGAGACTTCGAGCAGGCGCCGGCGCACGCGCTTCTCCGCCGACACGTAGTGCGCCTCGGCGACGAGCTTGGAGAGCCGGCGCACCTGCTCGGCGAGCACGGCGATCACCACCTGCGAGGTGTCGGGGCGCTGGCGACGGAGCCGCTCGAAGTCGAGGCGGTGGATCGACAGCGTCTCGCCGCCCTCAAGGGCGCTCACGGTGGCGCTGCGGCGCGCGTCGGGCCCGTCGACGAGGGCGAGTTCGCCGAACATGTCGCCGGGGGTGAGCACGGTGAGCATGACCGCGTCGCCGAGCTGCCCGATGCCTCGCACGGCAAACCGGCCCTTGTCGACGAGGTGCAGCGTGTCGGCCGGATCGTCCTGGTGGAAGACGACCTCGCCGCGCGAGAAGCGGCGCCGCCGCGCGATCGCGAGCAGCTCCCGGACCTCTTCCTCCGGCACACCCTGCAACAGCTCCCAGCGCACGGCGCGAGCCTATCCGGCAAGGCGGGCGCCCGCGACTTCGATGTCATCCGCCGCTATGTCGCGGACTTGACACAACGAGCGTCGCGTCGGTGCAAGACGGGCCGCCGGCGCCGCGGAATAGTGCGTTCAACGCCGGATACCTCACGTTCAGCTCACCAGTCATCAACACGCAGGACATCCGATGCGCCAGCTCAAGATCCATCGCCCGAACGCCACTTCCATCATCGCCGTGACCGCCCTGGTCTTCTCGGTCAGCGGTACCTCGTACGCCGCGGTGAAGGCCGCCAAGAACTCGGTCAACTCCACCTCGATCGTCAACCGCTCTATCAAGGCCGCCGACCTCAGGGAAGGGTCCGTCACGGCCGCGAAGCTCGGCACGGGCGCCGTCACCGGGTTCAGCCTCGCCGACGGCTCCGTCAGCTCAGGCAAACTCGCCGACAACGCAGTGCAGCCCGCCAAGCTCGCCGACGGCGCCGTCACTACGCCGAAGCTCGCCGACGGCGCCGTGACGACGCCCAAGCTCGCCGACGGGTCGGTCACCCGCGCCAAGCTCGCCCTCGAGAATCGCCCGATCTTCGCGGTGGTCTTCCCCAACGGCGACCTCTCGCGCGGCAGCGCCCACGTCGTCAGCACGGTCCGCACGGGCCTTGGCACGTACGACGTCAAGTTCGACCGCGACGTGACCCAGTGCGCCTACGTCGCCCAGGGCGGCAGCACCGCAGCGGTCCTGCAGGAGGGCATCGTCTCCGTCGACAAGGCCGTCGACCAACCCGACACGATCGACGTGACCACCTCGACCGTGACCGGCGTGCGCGCCGACCGCCCCTTCCACGTGGGCGTCCTCTGCTGAGCAACGACTTACCGGCGCGCGGGACACGCGCCGGAAGCTCGGCCCCGGGGAACAGGGGCCGGGCTGCTCCGGCCCGAGGGACACGGGCCGGATCAGACTTCGGGAGGGGGACATTCCCGAAAGCGCGCGGGGCGCGAGCGTTGTGGGGGCGCTCGCGCCCCCCACGCGCGTTCTGGTCTACCGCAGGAACGGGTTGGAGCGCGCCTCGGCCCCGAGCGTGGTCGGGCCCATGTGGCCCGGCAGCACCGTGGTCTCCGGGTCGAACCGCTCCATCAGCTCGGCGATCGACTGCAGGAGCCGCGGGTGGTCGCCGCCCGGCAGGTCGGTGCGGCCGATCGACCCCTCGAAGAGCACATCGCCCGAGAGCAAGAACGGGTGGCCCTGCGGCGCGTAGACGACGTGACCGATCGAGTGGCCCGGCGTGAAGACGACGTCGAACGTGAGGCCGGCCAGCTCGACGACGTCGCCGCCGGTGACCGTGTGCTCGGCGTCGTACGGCGTAAACGGCCCGAACTGCGCGAACATGCCGCCGCGCGCGCCCATGATCTCGTCGATCTTGAGCAGCAGCTCGTGCTCGAGCTCCGGCACCCAGACCTCGGCGCCAGTCGCCTCGGCCAGCTCCGCGACCGCGCCGACGTGGTCGAAGTGCGTGTGGGTGAGCAGGATGCCCGCGAGGGTCACGTCGAGCTCTTCGAGGGCCTTGAGGAAGCGCGGTGCTTCGGCACCCGGGTCGACGACGACCGCCTCCTTGGCGTCCTCGGAGGCGCGGACCAGGAAGCTGTTCTCCTGGATCGCGCCGACCGTGAACATCCGGATGTCGAGCGTCATACGCCGCGCTTGAGGTAGCGGTTGTAGACCCAGCGGTCGGAGAAGTACGACAGCGGCACGTACATCACGTAGGCGAAGGCGACGAGCCCGATGATCGAGATCGTCGACGCGGTCTTGTTGGTGAAGAGCAGGATCGGCAGCAAGATCACCACGGGCAGCAGCGCCTTGAGGAACGCCTTCTGCCAGCTTGGCGGCTGCGGGACCTTCGGGCCGCCCTTGGCCGTGCCTGCCGGGCCGGTGGTGCGGGCGCCGGTGCGGCCGCGGGTCTCCACCATGCCGGCTGCGTTGCCGCGGTGCTTGGTCTGCCGACGTTTCTTGGTCTCGCCCATCGCCGAGCCAGCTTAGAGACTGCTCGGCGCCGGGTGCCCGGCTGCGACCAGGGCGTCCTCGATCGTGGCGAGGCCGGCGATCTCCACGTCTGGCGGGAATCCGTCGAGCGCGGCCCGTGGCAGCAAGCCGACGAGCTCGCAGCGTGTCACGTCCGCGCGGCGTGCGACGGCCTCGACCAGGCGCACGAGCGGCACGGCGCGGTGGTCTTCGATGTTGCACGACACCTGCGCCACGCCACCGGCGGCCGTTAGCTCCAGTCCGATCGCGCGCAGGCCGGGCAGCCCTTCGTCGCCGCCCTCGCGGATCAGCGCGGCGATGCGCCTGGCATCGGCCAGCGTCGCTGGGGCAGCCAGTTCGAGGTTGAAGGCGACGAGCGGCGGCCTGGCGGCAACAAGTGCGGCCCCGACCCGCGGGTCGATCCGCTTCGGGCCGAAGTCGGGCGTCAGCTCGCCGTCCTCGACGCGTCGGAGCAGCTCGGCGGTGCCGCCGCGCCGCAGGAAGGCGCGGGTGCGGCCTCCCGCGAGTTCGCCGTAGAGCAGCACGGGGATCCCGGTTTCGCCAAGCAGCTGCGCGGTCAGGAGCGCCTCGGCCACGGCCGCGCCGGCGCGCGTCTCGTCGAGGTAGACGATCGGGCACACGTCGAGCGCGCCGACGTGCGGGTGCAGGCCGCGCCCCGTGGTCAGGTCGATCGCCTTGACGGCCGCCTGCGCGCCGGACACCAACGCTGCCGCAAGGTGTCCTTGCCGCGCAGCCAGCGTGTGCACGCTGCGGTGGTGGTCGACGTCGAGGTGGGTGGCCAGCAGGCTCGCGCCGCCGTGCACGTAGGCCGCACCGATCTCGTCGACGGCGGCGGCGTCTCGGCCTTCGGAGACGTTGGGGACTGCCATGAGCAGCGGGGCGGCCAGCGGCGAGGAGACGGTCGTCACGCGCCGAGGATAAAGCGACCGCGGTCGACGACGAGCGTGTCGCCGATATGCACCGTCGGTTTGAGGACGACGACGTCGAGGTGCACCGGCACGGCGACGTCGCCGCCGATCCCGGCGCTCGCGCCGAACGCGATGTGCGCGGTGCCGAGGACCTTCTCGTCTTCGAGGACGTTGCCGGTGATCTGCGCGTTCTCGTTCGTGCCGAGGCCAAGCTCTGCGATCGTGCGCGCGGCCGGTCCGTGGGCGTCGAGCGCCGAGAGGAACGCGTCGGCCGCAGCGGCCGGGCCGCCGTCGGCGCCCGTCAGCATGCCGTCGGCGACCTGGAGGAACACCGGGTCCTCCCCCACCCCGCTGGTCGGCAGCACGTGCGCGGCGATAACGCCGTCGGCCGCGCGCGGCGAGACGAACCCCTCTCCGCACGGCAGATTCCCGAACGCCGCGGGCTGGCGGAGGTTGCCGTCGTCGCTGATGCCTTCGCGGCCCGACAGATCGAGCGTGAGGTCGGTGCCGGCAGCGCAGGTCACGGTCGCCCGCTGCGCCGAGCCGAGCAACCGGGCGACCGCGGCCGACCGCTCGGCGACCAGGTCCAGGTCAGCGGTCATCAAGCGCGAGAGCATGCCGATCGTCGCGCCCGGCAGCGTTGCACCACGAACGCCCGCAGCCGTGGCAGCCTTGCGGGCCTGCGTGTGGCTGAGCGAGGGCAGGCACGGCGCGAGGAACGCGTCGGCCGCGCGCATCGCAGCGGCGATCGCCTTCGTCGGCTCGCTGCCGCGTGCCGCGCTCGGCGGGAGGACCGCCACAGCCGGGTCAGCGCCCGCGTCTTGCACCGCTTCGAGCAGCCCTGCGCCGATCCCGCGGCGCTCGGGGTCGATGATGATCAGGACGTCGTCGCCAGCACCGATGCCCAGGCAGTGCTTGACGATCTGGCGATAGGCCACGTCGAGGGTGTGCGGGTCTACCGAGCTGTTTCGCGACGGATCCACGGCCCACATCTTTGCCGGACGTTCGGCGGAACGTCACTCGCCCGTGCGACATCGCACAGCGTTCAAGCGGGCACGTGCGGACGCCGCAATGGTGCCGTGGCGGGACCTCTGTGAGAGCCGCGCCAACTCGCGCCTGGGCTCTTCTGCGCGCGCTACACGCCGGGGATTGGCGGCACCAGACCGCCGAGTCCCGGCAGCGAGAAGCTGGGCAGATCGGCGTTGATCTTGGCCGTCATCAGGCCGAGGAGCGCGCCGGCGTTCAGCCCCCTGATCTTCGCCTTCTTCGCCGCCGCAGCCAGGTCTTCCGAAACGATCATCTGCACGTCGACGAAGTCGTAGCCGGTGTCGCCCTGCTGAATCGAGGTGGTCGGTGCGACGGTCAGCGCCGCGAACTCTCGCTGCGGGCGCCCGCGGACGGTGCCCGAGAGGTCGGCGCCCTCGGGGCGCAGGCGCAGGGCGACGTCGTCGACGACGATCTTGCGGCCGTCGGGGCGGCGGAACATCAGCCGGCCCGTCGACAGCACGTCGGCGGTGCCGGGCGAGAGCGTGATCGTGGTGCTCGAGTCGATCGGCATCGTCACGAGGCGTTTCTTCCTCGAGTACTTCGCGCCGAACTTGACCGACACCTTCGCCTTCGACTTCTTCATCGTCGCGAGAAAGGTCTTGTCGAGCTTGAACGTCATCTGGCCGGTCATCCGCAGGACGACCGTGTTGACGGTCGTCGGAGCCGTTTGGGCCTGGGCCGACGTAGCGCCGGTAGCCGCGACCCCGGACGCCGCGAGAACGGCGAGGGCGAGACGGGCGCGTGCGGAAAGGTTCGTCATGAAGGGACCTCGGGCCTGGGCCGGGACGGCGTGCGGCGGGCGATACCCGGCCTGCGCTTCATAGAACACGCCAAGGCCGCCGGAGTCGCGCCGGCCAGGGACGGTATCGCGCCACCATCGCGTCGGAGCCGTAGGCTCGACACCATGTCCATCCTCGACGACCTCAGCGCGCAGATCACCGAAGCCCAGAAGAACCGCGACGCCGCCCGCCGCGACGCCCTGCGGCTCGTCCGCGATGCGCTGCAGAAGGAGCTCAAGGACACCGGCGCGGTCGACGAGGTCGCGGTGCTCAAGCGCGAGCGCAAGCGCCGTCTGCAGTCGGCCGAGATCTACACGGAGAACGGCCGCACCGAACTCGCCGCCGCCGAACAGGCCGAGGCCGACCTGATCGAGACGTTCTTGCCCAAGCAGCTCAGCGAAGACGAGCTCGCCGCCCTCGTCGACGCCGCCATCGCCGCCACGGGCGCGACGACGAAGAAGGACATGGGCGCCGTGATGAAACACGTGATCGCCGCGGCCGGCGACGCCGCCGACGGCAAGGTCGTCTCGGGACTCGTCGCGCGCAAGCTCAGCTGAGCGTCTGCCCGGAGCGTGCAACGGCGATGCCCGCCTGCCACCCCGGCGCGCGGCCGCCGGCCGGTACGGCGATGGCGTCGGCGTCGGCGTCGATGCCGCCCTGCTCGAGCAGCCACGAGACGAGCGAGTTGGAGTTCCACATGTCGCCGGTGCTGCGCTCGTCGCGCCCCCACGTGAGCGTCGGCGCCTGCGGGGCGGCGCAGAGCAACACAGCGGCAACTGCCGGATCAGCACTGACGCGGATCGGGCTGTCGACCGCGTACTCGACGTCGGGGATCACGCCGCCCTGCCACGCGCGCACCTCGTAGCGCAGCGCCGCCCAGCGGCCCGCGCCGCGCCAACCGACCGGCCCCGACGCGACGGCGCCGTGGGGCTGGCCGCGCATCGCCAGGGCCGGGGCGAGTTCAATCACGTAGCGCGCCGATGCGGTCTCCAGCGTGAGCGCGGCGTGGTAGAGGTCGGCTGGCGATCGATGCTGCCAGCGAGCGACCATACGCTCGTAGCACCGGCCGTTGAAGGCGACGACGCGGCCGCCGGCGCCCAGCGGCAGCCAGAACAGGTCGACAGCCATCAACCTCAGAGCGCCTCGATCGCCCGCACGTGGCGCGCGATGGCGGCGGGCGAGAGCGCGCCGGCGCGCAGCTCGACGACGAACGCCGGCGACGCCGGGAACCGATCGTGCTGCCACGAGGTGATGCTGCCGTGCACCCGGCCGTAGTCGCGTGCCGGAAGGCCGACCGTGTGCGCGTAGCGGCGCGGTACCCGCGCGTCGCCGGGGCCGATGTCGACCATCGCCGCATGCTGGTGGAACCAGACGCTCACCGCTGGGCGCAGCGACTCCACGAGGTCGCGGATCGCACGCGTCTCGGGCTCCGACCACGGTCGCGGCCCGGCGTAGAACGTGTCGCCCGGGCGGTCGCTGGTCCCCCATCGCCAGTCGGCGTTGCGGTTGAGGTCGACGCCCCGCGCGTTCTGCCGGGTTCGCGCTGCGCACCCGTCGGGGTTTGCTTGGTCGATCACCCACCAGTTCGTGCCAGCCGGCGGTGCCGCCGAGCGCAGCGCGCGCGTCACGGCCTCCCCCGCCCGCTCCGTGCCGTGGATGCAGCCGACGATCAGCACCGACCGGTCCGCGGCTGGGTCGCCGATCACCCGCGCACGGATCGGAAGCCCGCGCACCGACGTCCCGATCGTCCGCTGCTCGAAGTCCGGCGCGCGGCGTGCCGCCACTGGCCCGTCGGCCCCGTTCGCTGCGGCCACGCCCGTCGCGCCCAACACCCCGCACACCGCAATCGCGACGGATCGGAAGCAAACGGCGGCAGGCATGCCCGCACTTTCCCATGCGTCGGCCCAGACGGCCGAGCTTGCAGCCATTCGCTAGGATCACCGCGCACCCGCCGGTGTAGCTCAGTCGGTTAGAGCAGCGGAATCATAATCCGCGTGTCGGGAGTTCAAGTCTCTCCACCGGCATGTCCGAAGCCCCTGCAAATGCGGGGGCTTCGCTCGTTTCGGGGCCGGTCTCGCCGCCGCAACCGTCCGGAGGGCAGCCCGCGACCAACCCGTTGATCGCGTTGACAAGATCCTTTTGGCGCTGTTCGGACTCATCCTGGGCGACGCCGTCGGCGTCCCGGTCCCGGGAGACACCGCGCTGATCCTCGCCGGAGGCCTGGCAGCCGACGGCAAGGTGTCGCTCGTCGCCGTCGTCCTCGTGGCGTCGATTGCCGCGTTCCTCGGCGATCTCGTCCTCTTCTCCAT